>NZ_RZPI01000009.1:0-26100 GCF_003998715.1 Mesorhizobium sp. M7A.F.Ca.CA.002.15.2.1 | reverse complement strand
GTGACGCTCGGGTCCGACGGCGCCGAGAGCGTGCACGCGCTGGGCGCCGGCGGGCGAATCGTCGCTATTGATCGCGGCAGCAAATATCCGCCTGAAGTCGCGCAAAAGCCCAATGTCGGCTACCGCCGCCAGCTTTCGGTCGAGGGGCTGGCCAGCCTGCGACCCGACCTGATCCTGGCCGCAGAAGACAGCGGGCCTCCTGAAGCGGTCGAGGTGCTGAAGTCGCTGGCAATTCCGATCGTCTTGGTCCCGCAGGACAACAGCCCGCAAGGCATCGAGCACAAGATCACGTTGATCGCCGCCAGCCTTGGGCTCGAGGACAAGGGCAAGGCGGTTTCCGCCGAGGTGCTCACCGCCTTTCAGGCTGCCGCGGATCTGGCGTCGCAAATTCCGCCGGAGCGGCGCAAGAAGGTGGTGTTCTTCCATGGCCTGGTACGTCTGAGCGCTGCCGGCGCGGGTACTTCTGCCGACGCCATCATCCGCTATGCCGGCGGCCTCAACCCTATGGACATCGTACAGGGCTACAAGGCGGCGTCGGAGGAAAAACTGATCGAGATGGCGCCTGACGTCATCCTGATGATGGGCGACGGCAAGGGCGGGCCGTCGGCCGAGCTGGTGTTCGGCAACCGCGCGCTGGCGGCAACGCCGGCGGCAGCCAAGAAGGCGCTGGTCGTGCTCGACGGCGCCTACATGATCGGCTTCGGCCCGCGCACATCGGATGCGATCCGCGACCTGGCGAAAGCGCTCTATCCGGAAGGGGAATGACGTCGCGAAAATCGCAAGACGGTTCGGCTGGGCAGTACAATTTCGTCGCCGAACCCCGTTGCGCTTCATAAATGCTGTCCGTCCGGATTTCTCCGGATCGGCTTCCGCCCGAACAAACTTGGCGGCTCGGCCTGAAACATTGGCACGATATTCTAAGCCGCGCGGTTGACCGTGAATGCGCTCTCCAGCCTATAATTATACTAAATTCATAGACTAACTGCGAGCGCTCGGAGCGCTCGCATCTTGGCCTGTGAAAATGGTTGCACAAGGGAGCGCATCGATGCCGAAAACAGAGTCCAATCCGGTCGACCTCGGCACCAGGGCCGCCGACTTCCTGCTGCCCGACGCGCAAGGTGTGCTGCACCGCCTTGCCGATTTCGACGCCAAGCCGGCCTTGCTCGTCGCTTTCATCTCCAACCGCTGCCCGTTCGTCGTGCTGATCCGCGAGCAGCTTGCCGCTTTCGCCAGGGATTACGCCGGCAAGGGGCTGCAGGTGGTGGCGATCAACGCCAACGACCACGAGGCGCATCCGGAGGAGACGCTCGCCCGCATCGGCGAGGAGGCCGGAAAATTCGGCTATTCCTTCCCCTATCTCAAGGATGCGTCGCAGCAGACGGCGAAAGCCTATGGCGCGGCTTGCACGCCCGACTTCTTCCTGTTCGGCACTGACCGGCGGCTCGCCTATCACGGCCAGTTCGACGATGCGCGGCCGGGCAACGGCAAGCCGGTGACGGGTGCCGATCTGCGCGCGGCGGTCGATACGGTGCTGGAGGGCGGCAGGCCCACTGCCAGCCAGGCGCCGTCGATCGGCTGCAACATCAAGTGGAGCGCGGGCAACGAGCCGGTGTGGTCTTCCAGCGCGGCCCGCGCGGCCTAGCGCCTGCTTCGACTTTATTCGCCAGGTCTCCATGCCCAAGCCGCAAAAATCCGCTTCCGACAGCTTGCTGCTCCAGGCCGACGTGCTGGTGCTGGGCGGCGGTCCGTCGGCAGCTTGGGCAGCAGTCGCCGCGGCCGAGGCCGGCGCCAAGGTGGTGCTGGCCGACAAGGGCTATCTCGGCACCAGCGGCGCCACCGCGCCGTCCAACACCGGCACCTGGTGCGTGCCGCCGGGCGACAACAGGCATGCCGTGGTCGAGCGACGCTGGCAGCGCACCGGCGAACTCGCCGACCCGCGCTGGATGCTGCGCTGCGTTGACACCGCCTACCGCAACCTGCTCAGGCTCTCCGAATGGGGCTATCCCTTCCCGAGCGAGGATGACGGCCGGCTCTACATCGCCAATCTGCGCGGCCCGGACTACATGCGCTTCATGCGCCGCCGCGTGCTTTTGGCCGGCGTCACCGTCCTCGACCATCATCCCGCGCTCGAACTTTTGTCGGACGGCGATGCCATCGTCGGCGCCGCCGGTGTCGCCAGGCAGATCGGCCAGGATTGGCGCGTCGACGCCAACGCGGTGGTGCTGGCGACCGGTGGCTGCGCTTTCCGCGAGCGCATCCTCGGCGCGACCGGGCTGACCGGCGACGGCTATCTGATGGCGGCGGAGGCCGGCGCCAGCCTGTCGGGCATGGAGTTCACCGGCAAATACACGCTGGCGCCCTACGGCTCCTCGTTGAACAAGGGGCTGCCGTTCCGCTGGGCGTCGTTCCATCGCGAAGATGGCTCACCGATCGTCGGGCCGACCGGCGAGCCGTTGCGCAACGGCATCGGCGACCGCGAGGAGGAAGTGGCGCGCGCGCTGATCGACGGCCCGGTCTACGCGCGGCTCGATCAGGCCGAACCAGCGCTGCAGGGCTGGCTGCGCCAGGGCCAGCCGAATTGCTTCGTGCCCTATGACCGCGCCGGCATCGACCCTTTCAGCGAGCTGTTCCGCATCACCCTGCGCGCCGAAGGCACGGTGCGCGGCACGGGCGGCATAGACATCGTCTCCGACGATTGCGCCACCGGCGTACCCGGCCTCTATGTCGCCGGCGACGCGGCCAGCCGCGAGATCATGACCGGTGCGGTGTCGGGCGGCGGCGCCGTCAATTCGTCCTGGGCGCTGGCCAGCGGCTGGTGGGCGGGCAAGGGCGCTTCGACCCATGCCAAGCGCCGGACCGGCAAGGCATTCCGCACTGAGGTGCAGTCGCTTGGCCAGGCTGGATTACGTCCTGCATCATCGCCGCGCGTCGACATCTCGGCAGGCGAAGTCATCGAGGCGGTGCGCAGTGAGGTGACGCCGCTCGACAAGAATTTCTTCCGCACCGGCGAAGGCCTGGAGAAAAGCGGCGAGCGGTTGGAGAGTGTCTGGCGCGACGTGCGCGACCATCTGCAAGGCGACGGGCTGGATAGGGTCCGTACCCGAGAGGCAGCTTCGATCGCCGCCGCCGGGCGCTGGTCCGTGGCCGCAGCGCTGCACCGCACCGAGAGCCGCGGTATGCATCGCCGCACCGATTTGCCGGGCAAGAGCCCGGCCTTCGCGCACCGGCTGGTCATCACCGGTGTGGATGCGTTCCGCATCGCAGGCGCGCCTGAGCGGCTGGCGGAGCTGGCGTCATGATCGAGATCGTCTCGGCCACGCGCTGTGTCGAATGCGACATCTGCGTCAAGGTGTGCCCGGCCAACGTCTTCGACGCGACCGAGAGCGGCGTGCCAGTGATCGCCCGCCAGGAGGACTGCCAGACCTGCTTCCTGTGCGAAATCTACTGCCCGACCGACGCGCTCTATGTGGCCGAGTTCGCCGAAGGGCCGACCGGCATCACGGAAGCTCAGGCCGACGCCCGACAGCTGTTTGGCTCCTATGCCCGCGCGCTCGGCTGGAAGCGCGGCAAGGCCGGCGGCTCGGAATTCGACCCGACGCACCGCATCCGCGTGGCGCAGTGAACCGATCGGAGACAGATATGGACCGTATCGTCGTCAGCGACATCAGCAAGACCTTCCAGCTCAAGCCGGGGCAGTTCGTCACCGTCGATGGCGAGGCGACCGACCGCGTCACCGTGCTCGATGGCGTTGACCTCTCGATCCGCAAGGGCGAGTTCATCACGCTGGTCGGCCCCAGCGGCTCGGGCAAGTCGGTGCTGCTCGACATCATTGGCGGGCTGACGCAGGCGACCGGCGGCGACGTCAAGCTCGATGGCCGGCGCATCACCAGGCCCGACCCGAAGACCGGCTATGTCTTCCAGCAATATGCGCTGTTTCCCTGGCGCACGGCGCTCGCCAACATCGAATATGCGCTGGAAGTGCGCGGCGTGGCCAAGGCTGAGCGCACGGCGACGGCCCGCCATCTGTTGTCGCTGTTCGGCCTTGCCGGCTTCGAGGACCGTTTTCCCAACCAGCTGTCCGGCGGCATGCAGCAGCGTGTGGCGATCGCGCGTGCGCTGGCCAGCAACCCGGAAGTGTTGCTGATGGATGAGCCGTTCGCGGCGCTTGACCAGCAGACGCGCGAGCTTCTGCAAGGCGAGCTGCTGCGGATCTGGGGCAAGATCAACACGACGGTCATTTTCGTCACCCACTCGATCGACGAGGCGATCTTCCTCGCCGACCGGGTGGTGGTGATGACGGCGCGGCCGGGCGCGGTGAAGGAGATCATCGATATCGACCTGCCACGGCCGCGCGACGGCGACATCCGCGCCAGCGCCGAATTCAATCTATATCGCGCTCGCGTCTGGGACGTGCTGCGCGACGAGGTCAACAAGGCGCAGAAGGACTGGACTCTGTCGCCAGCCTTCAGTCACTGAGGAACTGGACCCATGGCCTATCTGACCGAGAAGTTTGGCTCCGCTGGAGCGCTCCACCTGTTTGCCGGCGCTGGCGAAACGGTAGCCGCCGCCAGGGTCCCCGCCATCAAGGCCAACGCCAAGATCCGGAGCAAGAAAGCGAGCCGCGGCACATTCCTCTATGGCTTGCCGCTGCTCGGCCTGTTCTTCCTGCTGTGGGAGATCGCGCCCCGGCTCGGCTGGCTGAACCGGATCTTCTTTCCGCCGCTGAGCGAGGTGCTGGTCGCCGGGTGGGCGCTGCTCGCCTCGGGCGTGCTGATCGAGCATATCGGCATAAGCCTGCAGCGCGCTGCGATCGGCTTCGCACTCGGCGTGGTGGTCGCCATCCCGCTCGGTCTGTTGATGGGGCGCTATTCGCTGTTCGAGAAGGTTTCCGACCTTTTGGTGCAGACGCTGCGCAACACCTCGCAATTCGCGCTTCTGCCGGTGTTCATCCTGCTGCTCGGCATCGGCGAGGAATCGAAGGTCGCGATCACCTTCTACTCCTCGGTGTTTTTTCTCCTCGTCAACACGATCAGCGGCGTCAAGTCGGTCGATCCGCTGCTCATCAAGGCGGCGCGCTCGATGGGCACGTCCGACTTCGACCTGTTCCGGAAAGTCATCCTGCCGGCCAGCATTCCCTCGATCGTCGCCGGCGCTCGGCTGGCGGTGAAATCCTCGCTGTTCGCGGTCATCGGCGCCGAGATGCTGGCGGCCAAATCCGGCCTCGGTTTCCTCATCCAGAATTCGCAGCTGATGATGGAAACGGCCGACATGTACGCCGGCATCCTGACGCTGACCGTCATCGGCCTGACCGTCAATTACCTGCTCGTCTGGTTCGAGCGCTGGGCAACAGCCTGGAAGGGCCAGTCCGAGACCTCGCTCATTTAAGCGGCCCCATTCATTCCAAACAGGAAGGATTTTCCCATGCCCAACATCCCATTCGACGCAATTCGCCGGCTGCTTCTGAAGGGCGCCATTGCCGTCGTAATCGGCCTTGGCGGCATGCCTGCCTTCGCACAGGACAAGCCTGACATCATCCGCATCGGCAGCACGGCGCCGGGGCACCTCAAATTCATCCTCGCCAAGAAGGACGGCTGGTGGGACAAGGAATTCGCCAAGGACGGCATCAAGGTCGAACTGGTGACCTTCAACGGCGGCTCGGAAGCCACGACGGCATTGGCGACCGGCGCCATCGAGTTCACCTATACCGGCAACAATCCGGCGCTGCGCGTTGCTGCGTCCGGCGCCGACGTCAAGCTGATCGGCCTGTCGAGCTATGTGAAGGCCGGCGGTTCCTACATCGTCGTCAAAACCGACTCGCCGTTGAAGACGCTGCAGGATCTCAGGGGCAAGAAGGTCGCCTATCTCACCGGAACGGTGCGGCATTCGAACTTCAGCAAGGCACTGAACAGCGTCGGCCTGACCACCAATGACGTCGAAGGTCTGAACCTGCCTTTCGAGGCATCCGGCCCGGCGCTGCTGCGCGGCGATATCGACGCCATTGTCGAGACGGATTCGACGGCGGCCAAGCTGGGCGACACCGGCGAGGCGCGGGTGCTGTTCGACACCAGCACCCATCCGGAATGGAACGTGCCGAACGTCATCTCGGTCAACGGCGCCTTCGCGGCGAAATATCCCGATCTGGTCAAGCGGCTGCTGAAGGTCGACATCGAGATTTCGCGTTGGGCCGACGCTCATCCGGACGAGACGATCAAGACGTTTGTGGAGGCGACCAAGTCGTCGGAGAAATCCGTCCGCAAGACCTATGCCGACGGGGTGTTCCACCAGGATCCGAAACTCACCGACGACGCGATCGCCGCCTTGCAGGGCGAGGAGAAATTCATGGCCAGCGCCGGGCTCCTGAAGGGCTCGATCGACTACGGAAAATGGGTCGACAAGAGCTTTGTCGATGGCGCCGCGGCTGAAGTCGCTGCCGTCCAATAGACTGGAAGCATCGAGCGGGGCGGGCGCTTTACCGCGCTGCCCCGTTCGTCTGGTCCGTCAAATCTCTGGGATGTTCTCCTTGAAGATCACCTGCAGCCTTGGCTGGTGCAGTTCATAGGGCAATCCCCGGACCGCATGGGTCAAAGTGTTGAGCGCTTCGCGGGCTTCGACGCGCGGGTTCTGGTCGATGACCGCGTCGAGCGTGCCGTCGAGCAGAAGGTCCTTGGTGCCGTCCGTCACCTCGTGGCCGAGGAAGACCATGGACTGGGCGCGGCCGTGCTCCTTGAGCGCGCGGGCGATGCCGGTGTTGCCGGCGCCGACATTGTAGATCGCGGCAAGGTCGGGGTGCCGCTCCAGCAGGGCCGATGCCTCCGAATAGGCCTTCTCGCGGTCGTCGAGCATTTCGCGCATCTCGACGATCTGCAGGTTGGGTGATTCCTCGGTCAGGACGTGGCGGAACCCCATCTCGCGTTCTTCGTGGCCGCGATAGGACAGCGAGCCGGCGAACAGCGCCACCTTGCCCGGATGCCCCGATCCCATGAAGCGGTTGAGCAGATAGCCGGCCAGCCGCCCGGCGGCGCGGTTGTCGATGCCGATATAGGCGACCCTGGGCACATGCAGGATGTCGGAGGCGATGGTCACCACCTTGATATCGTTGGCCGACAGGGATCGGATCGCTTCGCGCACCGTCGGATGGTCGAGCGCTATAACGCCGACGCCTTGCGTCTGTCCGCGCAGGTCCTGCAGCAGGCGGGCGAGCCGGTCAGGATTGAAGCCCTCGATGGTGGCGATATGGACATCGAGGTCGGGCCGCGCCAGAGCCTGTGCCTCGATGTGCCGGTGCAGCATCTTGATGAAGGAATTGGTGCCGGCCGGCAGCGCGAAGTCGAGTCGGATGACCTCGCCAGGCGAGGGCCGTGGCGGCGCGCCGTTCGGGCCTTCGGCGATGTAGCCGAGGCGCTGCGCCATTTCGAGCACGATTTCGCGCGTGCGCGCCCGCACGCCGGGTCGGTTGTTGAGCACGCGGTCGACGGTGGCGGCCGAGACGCCGGCTTCCCGGGCTATGTCAGTCAGGGTGGAACGCACCGTCTTTCATCTCCTGCATGCGTCAGATCGGCTGGTGACGGCTTCCCCGCCATCGGCGATTCTGATGGGAAATGATGTATCCGCCCTTAGCCCATGCGCAAGCCGCCGCGCTAAATCAAATGGTCCGGCAGGGCTGCGCAGGGCCGGGAAGGGTCGTGTGCCCTCAAATTGAAGCACCCGGCATGATGCATGGATCCCGTTTTTGTGCATTTCCTTGCCCTATTGCGATGTTGTGAGGTGTTTTGATTATTTATGATGTTGACAGCCTTGCCATGCTGCCGTCAATATCCCTCATAAGGGCCGTGGAGGAAACGTGGCCCTGAGGGAGGAGTTTCAATGTCTGACTTGATCCGCATCTCGCGGCGCCGGCTGCTGGCATCCGGAGGAAAGGCGGCTGTGATCATGGCCGCCGCTGGTATCGCACCCCAATTCATTCGTCCCGGCCGCGCCTATGCGGCCGACGCGCTGGCGCCAGGCATGATCGGCGGCCCGACGGGCTTCGATGGAGCCGAGCGCTACCAGTATGGCGCCGACACGCCGGAAGGCCGCGCCATCGAGGCGGCCAAGGCGCTGAAGGGCGCCGGCAAGGCGCCCGCCAAGATCGTGCTCGGCCTGTCCGACGGCTCGATCGGCCAGCTCACGCAGCCGTTCCCGGCCGGTGCGCCGTCGATCAAGGAGCTGTGGGAAAAGGAAACCGGCATCGCGATCGAAATCGTCGGTTTGCCGAACGGCCAGGAATTCACCAAGACGATGCAGGACATCTCCACCAAGGGTGGGGCCTACGACATCTATTCGACCGAATGGAACCGCCTCGGCGACCTCGCCGAAACCGGCGGCATCGCCAAGCTCGATGACTTTGTCGCGCAGCACAAGCCCGAATGGGACGATCCCGTCAGCGGTTATGTCAACGGCGCCAAGGGCGTGTCGCTGCTCAACAAATACCGCGGCTCCAACTATGGCGTATCGCTGGATGGCGACTTCCAGACCTGGGTCTACCGCACCGATTTGTTCGGCGACGAAGCCGAGAAGAAGGCCTTCAAGGACAAATACGGCTACGATCTGGCGCCGCCGAAGACCTGGAAGCAGCATGGCGACATCGCCGCCTTCTTCCAGCGACCGGACAAGGGCCTGTTCGGCTCGACCGACCTGCGCAACCAGGGTTGGGGCTATACCAATTGGTACCAGCGCTATGTCTCGATGGCTTCGCCCAACCAATTCCTGTTTGGCGATGACGGCAAGCCGATGATCAATTCCGAGCAAGGCATCGCCGCCACCAACGAATATGTCGCTTCGCTCGCACATCATTCGCCGGATGCGATCTCCTGGGGCTGGCCGGAGCAATACGGCAACTTCGCCAAGGGTGGTGCGGCGATGACCTGCGCCTTCTCCAACCTGCCGAAATTCCTCGACAATGCCGGCAACAAGGATTCGGCCGTCACCGGCAAGATCGGCTCGATGCTGCCGCCAGGCCGCGAGATCGACGGCAAGCTGATCAGCCGTTCCGTGCTGTGGTTCTCGCTGACCGGCATGGTTTCGTCGCAGTCGAAGAACCAGGAGGTTGCCTATCTCCTGCTGCAATGGCTGGGCTCGGCCCGTATCTACGCCTGGATGAGTGCCAATCCCGGCGGTTATCTGGACCCGTTCCGGCTTTCGGACTTCTCCGATCCGCTGGTGCGCCAGACCTATCATGCCTACCACATGGACGTCGTGCGCGAGACGGTGGCGCGCACCGTGCCGACCATCAACTATCCCGGCGCGACAGCCTTCCACAATGCGCTCGACGAGAACCTCATGGCGGCGCTGACCAAGGCCAAGACATCCGAGCAGGCGATGGCCGATACCGAGGCGGAGTGGAAGAAGATCGTGCGGCGCACCGGCGAGGACAAACTGCTCGAAGCCATCAAGACCAACAAGGAGGCCTGGCCGACAGTTCTCGACCCGATCGTCTGATCCATCTCCCTGGATCACATCGAAGGAGGGGAGGAGCCTGCTTTTCCCCTCCGCCCACAGCGCCACCAGCAAAGCCGCCAGATGAAGCGTTCCGTTCCTTTCCTGATATTCCGCTATGCCGCGATCTTCGCGGCCATGGCGGTGACGCTGGTGCCGATCCTGTGGATGGTATCGATGGCGTTCAAGCCGATCGCCGAATGGTCGGCGACCGGCGCCGACCTGACCTGGTGGCCGAAGAACCCGACGCTCAGCAATTTTCGTTTCGTCTTCGGCGAGTCGACCAACAATTTGATCGTCGCGCTCGACCGTACCGCGCTGAAGCCGATCCTCGCATCGCTGCTGTCGGCGGTTTTCGGCACGGTGATCGCCATGTCGGCGGGCACTGCCGCGGCTTATGGGCTGTCGCGTTTCGGCTCCGGCCAGAACCTGCCGCTGGCGCTGATCCAACTCAGGATCTTTCCGCCGATGGCGGTCATGATCCCGGTGATGATCATGTGGGCTTTCCTCAACTTCACCGATAGCTGGTGGGGGTTGGCGCTGATCTACGGCATCGTCACCTTGCCGTTCGCCTTCTGGCTGATGAAGACCTTCTTCGACGACATGCCGCGCGAGATCGAGGAGGCGGCGCTTGTCGAAGGCTGTTCGCGGCTGCGCGTCTTCACGCGCATCACGCTGCCGATGATGCGCGCGCCGCTGGCCAGTGCCGCGCTCTTCGTCTTCATCCTCAACTGGTCGGACTATCTGATCGCGCTGCTTCTGACGACGCGCGAATGGGTGACCATCCCGGTCTACATGGCCTCTCTTTCTTCCTCGATGACCGGGCAGCTCTATGGCGCCAAGGCAGCGCTTGGCCTGATCGCGGCCGTGCCGCCGGTCATCATGGGCATCGCCATCCAACGCCATCTGGTGCGCGGGTTGACATTCGGGGCGCTCAAGCAATGAGCGCGGTGACTGTCATGACTTCCAAGGATGAGGTGAAAGCCGTCGGAGCAAAGCCGGTTTCGCGCGATGAGGGCGCAAGGCTGGGTTTCCGGCTGACATTACCTGCGCAGATCCTGGTGCTGTTCATCTCGGCCTTCCCGCTGTTGATGCAGCTCTACATCAGCGTCACCGACTGGTCGCCCCTGTCGGGCACCGGCTGGTGGAACGCCTGGTCGATGTGGAACAGCTTTGCCAACTACACCGATCTCGCCGCCGACGCGCGCTTCTGGAGCGCGCTGAAGCGTACGGCCATCGTCATGATCGTCTGCGTGCCGGCGGAATTCCTGCTCGGGCTGGCGCTGGCGACACTGTTTGCCGACGATTTCCCGGGCAAGCGCGTCTTCTATTCGATCCTGCTGATGCCGATGATGGTGGTGCCTGCCGTGGCCGGCTACATGTTCTTCATGCTGTTCCAGTCGGGCGGCCCGGTGAACGACATCTTGTCGGCGCTCACCGGATCTCTCGTCACCATCGCCTGGCTGTCGGATCCGACTCTGGCGCTGATTGCGGTGATGGTCGCCGACATCTGGCAATGGACGCCGCTGATGTTCCTTATCCTGCTTGCCGGCCTGGTCGGCGTGCCGGAGGACCAGATCAAGGCGGCGACGCTGCTCGGCGCCAATCCGTGGCAGCGCTTCGTCACCATCGTGCTGCCGAAGATGAAGACGATCATCATCATCGCGTTGGCGATCCGGGTGATCGAGAACTTCAAGATCTTCGACACGCTCTACATCATGACCGGCGGCGGTCCAGGCGTCGCTACCGAAACCATCTCGGTCTACATCTACAAGCTCACCACGCAGGACCTGATCTGGGGCTATGTGGCGGCGATCGCGCTGGCCATTTTGGTCGTGCTGTCGATCGTCGCAGTGTTTGCCATGAAGCGCATGGCGCGTGCACGCGAGGTACCGGCATGAGCGCCATCCACCTGCAAAACCTGGTCAAGAAATTCGGCGACTTCACCGCGCTGAAGACCATGGACCTGGCAATATCAGATGGCGAGTTCATGGCGCTGCTCGGCCCGTCGGGCTGCGGCAAGTCGACGACGATGAACATGATCGCCGGCATGGAAGAACCGACCGGCGGCAAGATCCTGTTTGGCGAGCGCGACATGGCCGGCGTGCCGATGGGCCGGCGTGGCGTCGGCTTCGTGTTCCAGAACTACGCCATCTTCACGCATATGACGGTGCGCCAGAACCTTGCCTATGGACCAAAAATGCGAGGGGCTGCCAAAGCCGAGATCGATCGCCGTGTCGGCGCCATCGCCGAGATGCTGCAGCTTTCGCCGCTGCTCGACCGCAAGGCCGACAGGCTGTCGGTCAATATATTGCAACGGGTGGCGATCGGCCGCTCGGCGATCATGGAGCCGGCGATCTTCCTGCTCGACGAGCCGCTCTCCAATGTCGACGCCGCTTTCCGGGCCGTCATGCGCACCGAACTGAAGCAGCTGCAGCGGCAGTTCCGCCAGACCATGGTGTATGTCACCCACGATCAGCTCGAGGCGATGACCATGGCCGACCGCATCGCGGTCATGGATCATGGGGTTTTGCAGCAGGTCGGCACGCCGCTCGAGGTCTACAACGATCCAGCCAATGTCTTCGTCGCCCGCTTTATCGGTGCGCCGGGCATGAATCTGCTCAAGGGCAGGCCGGCGGAGAGCGACCGCGGACTGGTCGTCGATCTCGGACCGTTGGGCGTCACGCCGCCGCTGCCGGGCGAACTCGCAGCGGCCATGCGTGGTGCACGCGGCGAGGTGCTTTACGGATTCCGGCCTGAACAGGCGACGTTGGTGCAGAATGGGCAGGGCCTCGCAATGCCGGTGACCTTTGTCGAACGGATCGGTGCGCGCACCATCGTTCATCTCGGCCAGGGCGAGGCGGCTGTGAAAACGGTGTTCGACAATGATGTCGGGCTGGCTATCGGCGACACCGCTGTCATCGCTCCCACTACGTCGTCGGTGCGCGTCTTCGACGCCGCTACCGGCCTTGCGATGAAGGCAGGTTGAGATGGCCGATATCGTCTTCCGTAATGTGACCAAACGCTACGGCAATACACTCGCCGTCGACGACGCCTCGTTCACCGTCAACGACAATGAGTTCTTCTGCTTCTTCGGTCCGCCGCTGTCGGGCAAGTCGACCATCCTGCGCCTGGTGCTCGGGTTGGAGACACCTGACACCGGCGAAATCCTGATCGGAGGCAGGCCGGTCAACGCGATGTCGCCGGCCGAGCGCAACGTGGCTATGGTGTTCCAGAACCTGGCGCTGTTCCCGCATATGAGCGGGCTCGAAAATGTCCGCTTTCCCCTGGTCGAACGCCGGGTCGCCGAGGCCGAGATCAAGCGGCGGGTCACCGACGTCGCGGCGAAGCTACATATCGGCCATATCCTGCACAAGCCGCCGGGACAGCTTTCGGGCGGGGAGCGGCAGCGCGTGGCGATCGCCCGGGCTCTGGTGCGCGATCCCAATGCCTATCTGATGGACGATCCGATCTCGGCGCTCGACGCCAGGCTGCGCGAAGAAACGCGCGTCGAGCTGAAGCGCATCCAGCGCGAACTCGGCAAGACGCTGATCTACGTCACGCATGACCAGGAAGAAGCGATGTCGGTCGCCGATCGCATCGCCATCCTGGAGGACGGCAAGATCAGGCAGATCGGTACGCCGGCAGAGATTTACGACCGCCCGGCCAGCACCTATGTGGCAAGGCTACTTGGCTCGCCGATGATGAACATCCTCAGATCGGCGCGTGGCGAGGGCGGTGTCGAAGCGGCTGAAGGCACGATCCGCATCGACGACAAGACAGCGCCCGCCGATGCCGTGGAGATCGGGCTGAGGCCGGAGGACATCAAGGTCAGACCGTGGGCGGACGGGGGCCCGGGCCGCCCGGCGCGAGTGTTCGAGGTCGAGCCGCTTGGCGGCTACACCGTGGTGACGCTCGCTGCCGGGCAGGCGCGGCTGAAGGCGTTGCTGCGCGGCCAGCCCGACATCCGGCCGGATGCCATGGTGGCGATATCCTGCGAGCCGGCCAGAGTGCATTATTTCGAACAGAGCGGCGGGGCGTTGGCACGATGACGGCCGCCGCAAGGAAAGAGTTTCGGGAGGAAGAGATGGCAAGCAAAGGCTTCGAGCCGGACGTGAAGGTCCGCACGAAGGAATACAAGATCGGCTGTGTCGGCGCAGGCATGATCATGGCCGAGTGCCATCTCGCCGCCTACAAGGAAGCCGGGTTCCCGGTGGTGGCAATCGCCTCGCGCACCAGGGCCAGCGCCGATAAGGTGGCGACGCGCTGGGGCATTCCGACCGTCCACGACACACCGGAAAAACTGATCGAGGACGAAAATGTCGAGATCATCGACCTTGCTTTCCCGCCCGACCTGCAGCCGGCGCTGATCCGTCACGCGCTGAGGCAGAAGCATATCAAGGCGATCCTGGCGCAGAAGCCGCTGGCGCTGTCAGTCGAGGAAGCGGTCAAGCTGCGCGATGAGGCGGCCAAGGCCGGCAAGATCCTCTCGATCAATCAGAACATGCGCTACGACCAATCGATGCGCGTCTTGAAGCAGATCATCGACAGCGGCGCGCTGGGCGACATCGTCTTCGCGCAGATCGACATGCACGCCATCCCGCATTGGCAGAGCTTTCTCGAGGATTATGACCGGCTGACGCTCGCCAATATGAGCGTGCATCATCTCGACGTGCTGCGCTTCCTGTTCGGCGATCCCGACGAGATCACCACGCTGACACGCAAAGACCCGCGCACGACATTCGACCACTCCGACGGCATCACCGTGTCGACGCTGCGCTTCCCGTCCGGCGTGCTTGCCGTGTCGCTGGAGGATGTCTGGTCGGGTCCGCGCCAGGATGGCTACAAGGACGACCAGCACATCAACTGGCGCGTCGACGGCAGCAAGGGGGTCGCGAAGGGCACCATCGGCTGGCCGACGGGCGCTGCCTCGACGCTGACTTACGCTTCGACCGAGACGACCGGCGGCGAATGGGTCAGCCCGAGCTGGGACACGATGTGGTTCCCGCATGCCTTTATCGGTGTGATGGAGCAGCTCCAGCACGCGGTGAAGACCGGCACGCCGCCGGCGCTGTCGGTCGCCGACAACGTCAAGACCATGGCGCTGGTCGAGGCGGGCTACCGCTCGATCGACGAGGCCCGCACGGTCAAGCTTTCCGAAATCGCTACCTGATCACCGCAGCTGAAACACCAAACAACTGAATCGCTTACAGGGAGGAATTCACACCATGATGCAGGCAGGTATTTTCACGGGCTATTTCCCGTACGGCCTCGAAGAGACGGCGAAGAAGATCCGCGGGCTCGATTTCAACACGGTGCAACTCGACCTCCACTTCAAGGATGTCGACCTGTCGGCCGGGCAGATCACCAAGGACAAGGCCAAGAAGGTGCGCGACGTCTTCCGCGATCATCACCTGCCGGTGTGCTGCATTTCCGGCTACACAAATATCATCCACCCGGACAAGGCCGAGCGCGACAAGCGCGTCGGCTACCTCAAAGAGATCATCCGCAACGCCCGCCATTTCGGCAGCCCGTATGTGATCTCGGAAACCGGCACCTACAACACCGAATCCGACTGGGTGCATCACCCCAAGAACAAGACCGAGGAAGGGTTCGAGGAATGCCGCAAGGTGGTCGCCGACCTTGCCCAGACGGCCTATGACCACGGCGCGGTCTTCCTGCTCGAAACCTATGTCAACAACGTCGTCGGCTCGGTCGAGGAGACGGTCAAGATGTTCGCGCAGGTCGATCACCCCGGCCTCGGTCTGCTGATGGACCCGACCAATTATTTCGAGACGCATAACATCGACAGGATGGACCAGATCCTGAACCAGGTGTTCGACACGCTGACCGACAAGATCAGAATAGCTCACGCCAAGGACGTCAAGCGTTCGGGCGGCGACAAGTCCGAGAAGCACGCCGATATCGGCGACGAGGACGCGCTGGAGAGCCATACATTCCGTGGCGTCGGTGAGATCGAGTTGCCGGCACCGGGCCTCGGTTCGCTGAACTACGACCTCTATCTCCAGCGGCTGGCGGAAAAGCATCCGAACATCCCGGTGATCATCGAGCATCTCTCGGAAGACGACGTGCCGAGGGCCAAGAAATTCCTCGACGGGAAGTTCCGCGCCAACGGTCTGTGACGGCCTTCTCGCGCCGCTGGTTCGCGGCGGCGCGGTTCGGTTCCAAAGTAAGGGAGGAGAAAAAATGTTGAAATTCGCATTGAAACTGGCGGCTGCCGTAACGCTGCTCGCCGGCGTCTCGTTGAGCGCGCCGGCAATGGCGCAGGATGGCCAGAAGACGTTCTACTTGCTGTCGCATGGCGGTCCGTCGGATGCGTTCTGGCTGGACTGGAATGCCGGCGCGACCAAAGCCTGCGACCAGCTCAAGGTGACCTGCAAGATCTCATTCAGCGGCGGCGACATGGCGGCGCAGAAGGAGGCCTTCAATTCCGCGCTTGCGGCCAAGCCCGACGGCATCGCCACCACGTCGGCCCAGCCGGGCTTGTGGACGGAAGAGGTGAAGGCGGCCAAGGCAGCCGGCATCCCGATCGTGTTCTTCAACACAGACGATCCGGCGACCGGACGGCAGGCCTATGTCGGCGCCGATCTCAAGGAGGCGGGGGTCATCTGGGCCAAGTATCTTGTCGACCACAAGATGGTGAAGCAGGGCGACAAGGTGTTCCTGCCGGTGGAAGTGCCCGGCGCCAGCTATCAGCAGCTGGAGACCGAAGGCATCGCCAGCGTCTTCGATCCGTTGGGGATCAAATATGATGTGGTCGATTGCGGCACCGACCCGGCCGGCATCATTGCCAAGATGACCGACTACATGGTGGCCAACAATCCGCCGGCGATCATCGCGCTTGGCGATTCCGTCGCGGCCAGCGTCAAGCGGGTGTTCGACGGCGCCGGCGTGCCGGCCGGCAAGATCCCGGTCGTCGGCTGGGGCAATTCCAAGGAAACCGCGGAAGCCGTCAAATCCGGTTTCGTCAACGCGGCCGCCTGGCAGTTCCCGTCTGCGCAGGGCTTCATGCCGGTGGCGCTGCTCGGGCTCGCCGCTTCGGGTGAGCCGATCGGCTACGACATCCATACGTTCAGCCTCTACGACGCCTCGAGCGTCGAACCGATCCTGAAACTCTACGACACGAAGTGAAAACGGTGCCCGCGGCGTAAGCTGCGGGCGTCTCTTCAAAGCATGGTTCAAGCAGTCATGATGATCGCCGCAGAAGACGAAATGCCTGTCGGGAAACGCAGATCGAGCCTTATGCGCTCGCCGCAATTCTCCTCGCTCGTCATCCTCATTGTCCTGCTCGCGGTGTTCGCCGTTGCCGATGCCAATTTCCTGTCGCCGCTCAACATCTCCAACATGATGGCGTTCCTGCCCGAGCTCGGCATCATCGCGCTCGGCATGACGCTGCTGTTGACGGCGGGCGAGTTCGACCTGTCGGTCGGCGCCGTGTTCGGGCTGGCGCCGGTCATCGTCATGCTCCTGGTGCAGAACGGCGGCGTGGATATAGGTGTCGCCCTTCTGGCCGGGCTTCTGCTGTGCATCGCCATCGGCGCCATCAACGGGCTGATCGTCACCAAGATCGGCATTTCGTCCTTCCTGGTCACGCTGTCGATGCTGCTCGTGGTGCGTGGGGCAGCGCTCTACATCACGCAGGGCTTTCCGCTGAAATCCTGGGACCAGCCGGGTTTTTTCGTGACGCTGCTGGCCGGCAGCTTCAATGTCGGCTCGTTCCGGTTCTACACCTCGCTGTGGTGGTTCATCGGTCTCTCGCTGCTGGCAATCTACGTGCTGCGCTATGCCAAGCTCGGCAACTGGATCAGCGCCATCGGCTCGAACCGCAACGCGGCGGTGGCGCGTGGCGTGCCGGCGGACGCCGTCAAGGTGTGGCTGTTCATCCTGACTTCGGTTCTGGCGGGGCTGGCCGGCATGATCAGCGCCTTCCGCATTTCGGCCGCTTCACCGGTGGCCGGCACCGGCTACGAGCTCGAAGTGATCGCCATGGTGGTGGTCGGCGGCACGGCGCTGACCGGCGGACGCGGCACGATCCTCGGCACCATCGTCGGTGCGCTGATGCTGCGCGCGATCCGCAACGGCATTGTGCTGATCGGCGTGCCGGGCCTCGCCTACAACATCTTCGTCGGCCTGATCATCCTCGCCATGCTCATCCTGCACGCTTTGCTGCAGAAGAACGCCGCAAGGGGCTGACGATGGAAGTTCTCCGGCTGCAGAATCTGCAAAAATCCTTCGGCAGCGTCCGCGCACTGAAGAATGCGTCCTTTGCCCTCAAGGAAGGCGAGGTGGTGGCCCTGCTCGGCGACAACGGCGCCGGCAAATCGACGCTGATCAAGGCGATTTCCGGTGTGTTTCCGATCGACCGTGGCGACATCTATGTGCGCGGTGAAAAGGTTTCGATCCGTTCGACACGCGACGCGATGGACCTCGGCATCGAGACCATCCACCAGGATACGTCTCTTGCGCCGGATCTCAGCATCGCGCGCAATCTTTTCCTTGGGCGCGAGCCGGTCAAGCTGAAATGGCTGGGCGTGTTCGCGCCGCTCGATTTCGCCAAATTGCGAGACGCGGCGTCGGCGCTGTTGAAGCGCGTCGGCATCTCGAAAAAACTCGACGCCGATGCGCTGGTCTCGACGCTATCGGGTGGCGAGCGGCAGTCGATCGCGATTTCTCGCGCCATGCAGTTCGCCGCCAAGGTCATCATCCTCGACGAACCGACCAACAATCTCGGTGTCGAGGAAACCCATGGCGTGCTGCGCTTCGTCAAGGAGGTGCGTGACGCCGGTCATTCCGTGCTCTTGATCACCCACAACATCCATCACGTGTTCCAGGTCGCCGACCGCATCATCGTCATGCGCCGCGGCGAGATCGTCGCCGAGCAGACGGTTGCCGATACCGATCTTCTGACCGTGGAAAGCATCATCACCGGCGCCGATATGTCGGCCCTGCTGAAAGAGACGAGAGCGAAGTGAAGAAGTTGGCCGTCACATGGTAGAACTCTACGGCAAGACGCTTTCGCGCCGGCAGGTGTCGGAACGTTCGGGCATGCTGTCGCAATTTGCCGGCGTGCGGCTGATGACGCTTGGCGACGGCGTGGAACGCGGCATCCGCATGCTGGAGTTCCGCACCGGCACGGGGCTGCGTTTCACGGCGCTGGTCGACCGGGCGCTCGACATCGCCGATTGCGACTTCAAGGGCCAGGCGATCGGCTGGCATTCGCCGAGCGGCTTTCGCAACCCCGGTCTGCACGATTATGAGGGGGAAGGGGGGCTCGCCTGGGCGCGTTCGTTTTCAGGGCTGCTTGTCACCTGCGGCCTCGACCACATATTGGGCCGGGAAGAAGTGCCGGCCGATAGCTACAACTACCCGGGCAGGAAGACCGTGATCCATTCGCTGCATGGCCGCGTCGGCACCATTCCGGCGCGGCTGACCGGTTATGGCGAGACCTGGGACGGCGACCGCTGCGTGCTGTGGGCCGAAGGCACCGTGCAGCAATCGGCAGTGTTCGGCGAGGATCTGCATCTGATCCGGCGTATCGAGGCCGATGTCGGCGGCAACGAGATCCGGCTGTCGGATCGCGTCGTCAACCACGGTTTCAACCGCACGCCGCACATGTATTTTTACCACGTCAATGTCAGCCATCCCTTGCTCGACGAGGGTTCGCGCTATCTGGCGCCGATCCGCGACGTCGTCTGGGCTGGCCATGCCGGCGAGCGCTACCAGGCGCAGAAGGTGGGTTACCGCACGATGCCGGCGCCGCAATCGGGTTTCAGCGAGCAGGTCTGGCAGCACGAGATGGCGGCGGACGCCAATGGCGAGGTGCCGGTGGCAGTGGTCAACGATCAGCTCGGGCTCGGCTTCGAAGTGGTGACGCGCAAGGACCAGCTGCCTTGCGCATATCAATGGCAGAATTTTCAGGCGGGGCAGTATGCGCTGGGCATCGAACCCTCGACGCATCATGTGCTCGGCAATCTCGCGGCGCGCGAGCGGGGCGAGATGATCTGGCTGGAGCATAGTGAAAGCCGTTCTTACGACGCAGTGTTCCGGGTGCTCGACGGCGCCGGCGCGATCGCCGAGGCCGAAGCAAAGATCGCGTCGATCGCCAGGCAGCCGCAACAGGATTATCCTGTACCGTCGGGTAATTTTCCGGGATTGGCGGACAGGGCATGAGGCGAAACGAATGCTCCGGCTGGCGGGCCGGAAATCGGAGGTCGATGTGATGGAGAAAAAGCGCGACTACAGCCTGGTCGGGGAAAGCACGCGCATCGCGATCGAGACCGGGCTGGCCTCGGCCGAGTGGTATCACACCGATGTGCCGCGCAAGGCGATGAAAGAGCTGATGCAGCGCTCGGACGGCCCGGCGATCCGCGACACGATCATCTGGATCGTTGCCATATTGGGTTCCGCCGCCGGGATCGCCTGGTTCTGGGGCACGTGGTGGGTGGTGCCGTTCCTGCTCGTCTATGGCGTGCTCTACGGCTCGTCCAGCGACTCGCGCTGGCACGAGTGCGGCCACGGCACCGCCTTCCGCACACGCTGGATGAACGATGCCGTCTACCAGATCGCCAGCTTCATGCTGATGCGCAATCCGGTGACCTGGCGCTGGAGCCATGCCCGCCACCACACCGACACGATCATCGTCGGCCGCGACGCCGAGATCGCGGTGATGCGTCCGCCGGACCTGCTGCGCGCCGCACTCGCCTTCACCGGTGTTCTCGATTTCCGCTATTCGCTGCCGACGCTGGTGCGCAATGCGTTCGGCAGCATCTCGCCGGACGAGAAAAGCTTTATTCCCGAGATGGAGCTTCACAAGGTGGTCACAGCCGCGCGCTGGCATGTCGCCATCTATGTCGGGGCGATCGGGCTAGCGCTTCATCTGTGGTCGTTCCTGCCGCTGGTGCTGATCGGCCTGCCGCGCCTCTACGGCAGCTGGCACATGGTGCTGACCGGCCTGCTGCAGCATATCGGGCTGGCCGACAATGTCACCGACCACCGGCTGAACACGCGCACCGTCTACATGAACCCGATCAGCCGCTTCATCTATTGGAACATGAACTATCATGTCGAACATCACATGTTCCCGATGGTGCCCTATCACGCGCTGCCGAGGCTGCACGAATTGATCAAGCACGATCTGCCCGAGCCGAACCCTTCGATGTGGCATGCCTATCGCGAGGTCTGGCCGGTGCTGCTGAAGCAGCTTCAGTACGAGGATTATTTCCTCAAACGTGAATTGCCGCCGACGGCGCGGCCGTACCGGGACGAATTCCATGCACTGACCGTTCCGGCGGCGGCGGAATAGGGGAGAAGCAGATGGCCGACTGGGTTGAAGCGTGTGGCGTCGACGATGTCGAGGAAGAGGATGTCATCCGCTTCGATCATGGCGGCCGTACCTTCGCCATCTATCGCAGTCCCGATGACGAGTACTTCGCAACCGACGGATACTGCACGCATGAGAAGGCGCATCTGGCCGATGGGCTGGTGATGGACGACATCATCGAATGCCCCAAGCACAATGGCCGCTTCAACTACAAGACGGGCGTGGCTCGAGGCGCACCGGTATGCGTCAATCTCGCCACCTATCCAGTGAAGGTCGAGGCTGGCAAAGTGATGATCCAGATCGGCTGACCTGCCGCCGAATGCAACTGAGGGAACCCTTTTGATGAGCCGAAAAAGACCGACGGTGGCGGATTTGCGCGCCATGAAGGGCAAGCGACAGCTGACCATGCTGCGTGTGCTGACGATGGACGAGGCCGAGGCCGCGGAGCGCGCAGGGGTCGACATCGTCTCGGTGCCGCCCGAATTGGTGCTCAACCCTGAGTACCGCGACGCGGCGCCCAGCCTGTTCACCATGCCGGGCGACAATTTCTACGAGATCGGCACGGCGGACGATTTCGTGCGCTGGGCCTTCCGGCTCTACAAGGCCGGCGCCGACGCGGTCTATTGCAGCGCCGGCTACGCCACGATCAAGCGGATGGCCGATGACAATATCCCGGTGATCGGCCATGTCGGGCTGATCCCGTCACGGGCGACCTGGACTGGCGGCTTCAAGGCGGTCGGCAAGACCGCCGACACCGCCATGGATATCTTCGCGGCGGTGAAGCAACTGGAGGCCGCCGGCGCCATCGGCGCCGAGATCGAGGTGGTGCCGGTCGAGGTGGCCAAGGCGATCTCGGAGCGGACGTCGCTGATCATGCTGTCGATGGGAGCGGGTACCGGTTGCGATGCGCAATATCTGTTCGCCGACGACATTCTCGGCCAGAACCGTGGCCACATGCCCCGTCATTCCAAGGTCTATCGCAATTTCGCCGCCGAATATGATCGTTTGCAGGCCGAGCGTATCGCCGCGTTTTCGGAATATGTTGCCGACGTGAACAGTCTCGCCTATCCCGAAGACAAGCATGTGGTGCATATGGATCCGGCTGAACTCAGCCTGTTCATGAAGAGGGTCGACGGGGCGTGAAATCTCAAGGCAATGATGCGACGGGCGAGGCCGCGCCGGTTCATATTCTCACGCTTTCCTGCGAGGATCGGCCGGGGATCGTCGCCGCCGTCACGGCGGAGCTTGCCGCGAACGGCGCCAACATCGCCGAAAGCAGCCAGTTCTGGGACCGGCAGACCAATCGCTTTTTCATGCGGATCGCCTTCATCAGCCCGTTAGGCTCGACCGGGGACAGTCTGGAGCGGGCCCTGGAATCGAGCGTCGACCGCTTCGGCATGAAGACCGCGCTGGTCGATCAGGGACGCCGCCCGAAGATCATCGTCATGGTCTCCAAGTTCGACCACGCGCTTCTCCATCTGCTGTACCAGATCAGGGTCGGCTGGCTGAACGCGGAGGTTGCAGCCGTCGTCTCCAACCACGAGGATGCCCGCCGCTTCGCCGAGCTGGAGGGCATTCCCTACCACCATTGGCCGACCACCAAGGAGAACAAGGCCGAACAGGAACAGAAACTGCTGGACCTGGTGCAGCGGACAGGGGCCGAACTGGTCATCCTGGCGCGCTACATGCAGGTCTTTTCAAAAGGTCTGTCGGACCGGCTGTTCGGACGGGCGATCAACATCCACCATTCGTTCCTGCCGAGCTTCAAGGGCGCCAAGCCGTACCACCAGGCTTTCGACCGCGGCGTCAAGCTGATCGGTGCGACGGCGCATTACGTCACCTCCGACCTCGACGAGGGCCCGATCATCGATCAGGAGACCGAACGCGTCACCCATGCGATGAGCGCCGAGGATTTCGTCGCCGTCGGGCGCGACATCGAAAGCCGGGTACTGGCGCGCGCCGTCAAGCTGCATCTCGAAGCCCGCGTCATGCTCAACGGCCACAAGACCGTCGTCTTCTGAGAAGCCGCGTCAGGCCGGCCAATTTCCGCCGGCGAGCGCGGCGTAAAGCGCTTCGGCGTCGATGCCGAGCGGCCGGTCCTCTTTCAGCATGGGGACGAGCGAGCGTATCGCCGCGTGAAGTGCGGCCGTGCGCGGCGCCAGTGTGAAGCCGTCGCGCAGGTCGACGGCCTGTGCCGCGGCCATCAATTCGAAGGCGATCAGCCGCCGCCACAGCGCGATCATCCCTGCGCATTTCGCAACCGCCAGAGGTGTCTGCGTGGCGTGATCCTCGACGCCCTCCGACACGGCCAGAAAGTCGAGCATCACCGGATTGGCCTTGTGGCGGATGGCGGCCAGGATCGAGGTCACTGTCTTCTGTAGCGGCACGAAGCCGGCCGAGGCGCCGCCGACCGGCGACAGATATTTCGGCAGGCCATTGCGGCCCGAACCGGTGAGCTGAATGAAGCGCGCGGCACTGGCCGCGGCACATTGGGCGATCGCCAGGCCGAGCGTCTCAAAGGCGAGCGCCAGTGCGGCGGTGTGGAAATTGCCGGTCGACAGTACCAGTTCATCATCGCCCAGCACCAGCGGGTTGTCGGCGGCGGCGTTGAGCTCGATCTCGACAGCCTGTCTCGCCTGGCCGATCGCCTCGATCAGTGCGCCATGGACCGATGGCATGCAGCGGATCGACAGCGGGTCCTGCAAGGTGGTCGGTGCCGGCGCGTCGTCTCGGACGAGCAGATTGTGCAGCACCTTGGCTGCTTCCTGCTGGCCGGCCGCCGGGCGCGCCATATGCAGGCGCGGGTCGAGGATGGTGCGGTTGGCACCAAAACCTTCCATGGTCAGAGCCCCGGCATGCTGTTGCTGGGCCAGGGCAGTGAGGGCATCCGTCACCGCAAGTGCGCCGCTGCCGGCGGAAACCGCCGATGCGTTGATCAGCGATAGCCCGTCCTTGGGCGCCAGGCTGATCGGGGCGAGGCGCGCCATCATCAGCGCCTTGGCCGCCGGTATGCGACGGCCCTGATAGTCGGCTTCGCCTTCGCCGGTGAGCATGCGGGCGAGTGCCGTCATCAGCACCAGGTCGCCGGCTCCGATCGAACCGAGCGAGGGCATGACGGGATGGACGCCGGCATTGAGCGCGTCGAGCAAAGCAACGAAGACGGAAGACGAAAGGCCGGATCCGCCAACCGACAGCATCGCTGCACGCGCGGCCATGCTTGCCCGCACGGCATCGACCGGCAATCCTTCGCCGACGGCGCCGCTGCGTCCCTCCAGCAACTGGCGCTGGAAGGCTCCGGCATCGCCCTCTACAGCAGTGCCGAGATTGGCGCCGAGCCCGGTGTTCAAGCCATAGATCTGCTGGCTGGACGCTGCAGCCTGGTCGAGCACTTTTCGTGCCTTCTCCAGCCTGCCGATGACATCGGGTCCGATCTCCACCTTGCGCCCATCGCGGGCGACCGCAGCGACATCGCCAACGCCGACGCCGGTTCCGGTGAGGACGAGCGCGCTCATGCGAAGCGCAGTCTCTGGCCGATGCCTTGCGCCTGCGCCTTGGCCAGCATCGCCTTGCCCAATGCGATATCAGACAGCGACAGGCCACGATGCCAGAACAGGATCGTTTCGTCGTCGCTTTCGCGCCCAACTTTCAGGCCGGCGGCGATCTGGCCGAGCTCGGCATGCAGCGTCTGCTCGCTCAGCCGCCCGGTCTCGACATGGGCGCGTAGCGAGCCGAACTTGCCGCCCTTGCACTGGCCCCAATCGTCGACGACCATTTTCTGCATGATGTCGGTCAACGACAGTTCGACCGCGCTCATCGTGCCATAGGGCACGACCAGTGCGCCCCGTTTGATCCATTCGGTCCTCAGCAGCGGCTGCGGCTCCGGCAGCCGCGAGGCCTCGACGACGATGTCGGCGCCCTCGATGCAGCTTTTCCAGTCGGCCACCGCTGTGACCGTCTTGCCGAGATCGGCGGAGAGTTCGGCGGCAAAACCGTCGCGGCTTTCCGGGCGGCGCGAATGGACGCGAATCTCGTCGAAGTCGAAGAGATGGTCGAGCAGGCGCACATTCCAGTAGGCGGTGCCGCGCGCGCCGATATGGGCCAGCACCTTGGAATTCTTGCGCGCCAGATGCCTGGCGCCGATGGCGGTGACGGCGCCGGTTCGCATGTCGGTGATGACGGTGGCGTCGAGGATGGCGCGCGGCGCGCCGGTGCGCGGGTCGAACAGGTTGAGGATGCCGAATTCGGAAGGCAGGCCATGCAGGTAATTGTCGACATAGTCGCCGACGATCTTGACGCCGGCCGTGTCGAGCGGCGCGACGTAGCCGCGCAACACATTGAAATGGCCGTGGAAGGACGGGTCCGGCTCGAGATGGACGCGCGGTTCGATCACCGTCTGGCCCTTGCCTTGCGCCACCAGGCCAGCCTCGACGGCGGCGATGATTTCGCCATCGGTCATGGCAAGGGCATCGATGTCGAGGGCATTGAGGTAGTCGATGTAGATGGGCTTCATGTTACGCGTATACTCTCCTCGACGGCCCCATCCATTCCATAGCAGGCCATGGCGGCACACGAAAGTTTGTTGCGACGTCTCTGGACGCCGCCGGGGAGATGCTGTTCAAACCGGTTCCGTCATGACTGCCATTCCCGAGACCGCAACCTTGTCCGAAACGGCCATCCATGCGCGGCGCGTGGCGCTGATCGTCGCCATCGCCTTCTTCATGCAGTTGCTGGATTCGACGATCATCTCGACATCGCTGCCGCAGATGGGCGCCTCCTTCGGCGTGTCGCCGGTGGCGATGAGCATCGGCATCACCGTCTACATGCTGACCATGGCGGTGTTCGTGCCGCTGTCGGGCTGGCTCGCCGACCGGTTCGGGGCGCGCAACATCTTCCTGCTGGCGATCGTCCTGTTCACCCTGGCTTCGCTCGCCTGCGGCCTCTCGCAAACCCTGACCCAGTTCGTCGCCGCACGTGTCGTGCAAGGGCTCGGCAGCGCGCTGATGACGCCGGTTGGGCGCATTCTCGTCCTGCGCAATGCGCCGAAATCCGAACTGCTCAACGCCACGGCGCTGATCACCTGGCCAGCACTGTTTGCGCCGGTGGTCGGGCCGGTGCTCGGCGGCTTCATCACCACCTATCTGTCCTGGCACTGGAATTTCTTCATCAACATCCCGCTCGGCGTGATCGGGCTGGCGCTGGTCGCCCGTTTCATCCCAGGCGACCGCGAGGCCGACCCCAAGCCGCTCGACTGGCCCGGTTTTTTCCTGACATCGGCGGGGCTTTCC
>NZ_RZPI01000099.1:0-11544 GCF_003998715.1 Mesorhizobium sp. M7A.F.Ca.CA.002.15.2.1 | reverse complement strand
ATTCCAGACCTTCCTGTTGGCGCCCGGTCCCGTCGTGCCGACCAATGCGATCCTGGAATCGCTGCTCGACGATTTCAGTCCGCTGGCCATTACCGGCACGTCGGGTGATGACCATGTCGACAATTCGCGGCTGGGCGACACGCTGGGACGCGTCATCGGCAACATCGATCTCGGCGGCGGCGACAACAGCTTCCACAATTTTGCCGATGCCTCGATGGTCGGACTGAAAACCATCGATCTCGGCGGCGGGCTGTTCACCAATGACGGGCTCTATACCAACCAGGGCATCGGCGTGGTGGCGAAGGTGGATGTCGGCGGCGGCTTCAAACAAAACCTCTCCGGCGATTTCGTCACCGATGTGGATCTCAACAACCAGATCACGGATGCCCTGGCACTAACGGCGGCCGGTGACTTCAACGGCGAAGCGCCGCTGAATTTCCTGTCGATCGATAAGCTGTTCACAGAATATGTGGTCGCCAATGGCTCGGGGATGACCGACTCCGGCATAGCAGCGAAGACCTTGCATCCGGCAGTGGGCTTCAACTTCCAGTTCCGGGTGGATGGCGGCACCGATCTCGTTCTTTACGCCGACAACCCGACATTCCTGGAACTGGCGCAGGATCCGGGGTCCGGCACCACCGATCCCGGCGTGTTCCAGATGGCGCAGTACCTTGACGATGTCGAGGCAGCATCGACCCCGGACAACCCGATGGCCAGGCTGATCAACATGCTGCGCTTCCTGCCCAATGAAGAGGAACTGGGTGCAGCATTGACCCGGCTCACACCGCATTATGCCGTGCATACGTTCAACATGATCAACCGCGAAGCCGACATGATGCTGGAAGCGGCGCGTGAGTGTACTGGCGTGCCTGCCTACAAGAATCCCGACGGCCGCTGCGTCTGGGCAACGATCAGCCCGCAGGCCGAGTACAGCCGCGACGCGGGCGCTGGCACTACAAGCCGCGACGACGTCCTGAAGACGATGTCGCTTGGCGGCATTGGCGAGATCGGCCAGAACTGGTCGCTTGGTGCCACGATCGGCCGCACAGAGTTCGATTCCAAGATCGGCTTCAATGGAGACCTGCTGTCGGAGACCACCGGTGAGGCCTGGCAGGCCTATGCGCTGGCCAAATATACCAACAAGAATTACTTCGTGGACTTTGCACTCGGTGGCGGCACGGGCTCGTTCAAGGGCGAACGCGACACCCATATCGACCCGGCATTCTACATTCCGGGCGAAACGTTGGCGGGTGATTATCTCGACGAGGTAATGCTGCCTGGCATCGGCAGCAGCGTCACCTACACACAGAAGACCGCGATGTTCGGCGGCTCGGCGCGGTTGGGTTTCACCCGGGAGATGGGCGCCTTCTATCTGCAGCCGACAGTGCAGTTCGACGCGCGCTGGCTGCGTGTCTCAGGCACGGAGGAGGGTTCGGTCGCCGCCTTCAACTTCGATGGCTCGGCCAACACCTACTATTCTGCAACCCCTGCAATCGAGATCGGCACCGACATCGCGCTCAGCGACATTGCCAGCCTTCGCGTCTACGGCAAGGCCGGGGCGGAGTTTTCCAACAAGGAGTGGGAAATCGAAGGTCGCTTCGCGGCGGCGGAGAATCTGCCTGGCAACCCCGCATTGCACTTGACGGAGGCCGTCGATTCGCCGCTCTATCGGGTCGGCGCCGGCCTTGAACTGAATGGCGTCAATGGCGTCGGCATGTCCGTCAGATATAATGGCGCCTTCGGCGAAACGGTTAAACAGAACGCGATCAGCGCGTCTCTCAAGGTCAGCTTCTAGCTGGCCCGAGGCGGAGCCGGGCGGGAGGGGTCTTGATGAGGAAGTTCGCGTATTTCGTGGCGATGCTGGGTGTTGCCTGCACCGTCGGTGTGCCGGCCGCGGCGGCGCAAACCAAGAGCGACAAGGCGGTCGCGGCACCGGCTGCCGCCGATGCGCCGCAGTTGCCCGGTGGCGCGTCGGCACTGTCCGAAACCCACGGCGACTGGACGGTCAATTGCCAGATATCAGGCGCGACCAAAACCTGCAGCCTGTCGCATCAGCAATTCAACAAGCAAAACAATCAGCGCCTGCTGGCGATCGAGCTGTCGAGCAAGACCGGCGAGGATGCCACGGGAACGCTTGCGCTGCCGTTCGGCCTGGCGCTGGCCAAGGGGGTGAGCCTGACCATCGACGATCAGAAGCTGGACGGCAGCCTGGCGTTCAACACCTGCCAGGTCGTCGGCTGTCTGGTGCCGGTGATGTTCGATGCGACTGTCACGCCGCTGCTGAAATCAGGCACCACGCTGAAGATCGACGCTTTCGCGGCAGACACCGGACAAGCGGTGAGCTTTTCCATTCCGCTCAACGGCTTCGCCGGCGCACTTGCCCGAACCGCGGAGCTTTTGACCAATTGATGTGAGCCGCAGGACTTAAAGCGCGCGCCGCCTGAACGCAGTCTCGCGGCAGGGCGGTGCGTCACTGCAGCAGAACATTTTTCAGTCAAACGACGATTGTTTTAAGCCGTTCGGCGATCAGGGCGGCAAGCCGAGCCGCCACTTCGTCCTTGCTCATCTCCGGCCATTCCTCGACACCGGCCTTTGACACGATCCGCACCCGGTTGCGATCGCCGCCCATCACGCCCGAAGAGCCGACGCCGCTTCCCTGCGACACGTCGTTGGCAACGATGAGATCGGCGCCTTTCTTCTTGAGCTTGGCCTCGGCGTTGCGCAGGAGATCCTGTGTCTCGGCGGCGAAGCCGATAACCAGGCCGGGTCGCTGGCTGTGATGGCCGACGCCGGCGAGAATGTCGGGATTCTCGACCATGCGCAGCACCGGCGGCCCTTCGCCCGCGACCTTCTTGATCTTCTCACCGGCCGAGTTCTCGGTGCGCCAGTCGGCCACGGCGGCGACGAACACCGCCGCATCTGCGGGCAAGAGCCGTTCCACCGCGTCGCGCATCTCCTGCGCACGCTCGACGTGAATGGTCTTCACTCCGGGGGGATCGGCGATGCCGACAGGGCCGGAGACGAGGCGCACATCGGCGCCGAGCCTGGCCAGTGCTGCCGCGATGGCATGGCCCTGCTTGCCGGACGAGCGGTTGGCGATGTAGCGCACCGGGTCGATCGGCTCATGGGTCGGGCCGGAGGTGACGATGATCTTGCGCGCCGACAGCGGCCTGGGGCCGACATCGAGCAGCGCCTCGACCGCAGCAACGATCTCCAGCGGCTCGGCCATGCGGCCTTCGCCCGCCTCATTGCTTTCGGCCATCTCGCCCCTGGCCGGACCGACGAAGGTGACGCCGTCCTTCTGCAGCGTCGCGCGGTTGCGGCGGGTGGCCGGATGCGCCCACATTCTGGGGTTCATGGCCGGCGCCATCAGCACCGGCTTGTCGGTGGCGACAAGCACGGTGGAGGCCAGATCGTTGGCGTGGCCGTTTGCGAGCTTCGCCATCAGGTCGGCGGTGGCGGGCGCCACCACCAGCAGATCGGCCTCGCGCGACAGCCTGATATGGCCGACATCGTGTTCGTCATTGCGGTCGAACAGCTCGGTGAAAACATGGTCGGCGGAGAGCGCGCCGACCGACAGCGTGGTGACGAATTCCTGCGCGGCCGATGTCATGACCA
The DNA here is from genome assembly GCF_003998715.1 of Mesorhizobium sp. M7A.F.Ca.CA.002.15.2.1. Lineage (NCBI taxonomy): Bacteria > Pseudomonadati > Pseudomonadota > Alphaproteobacteria > Hyphomicrobiales > Phyllobacteriaceae > Mesorhizobium > Mesorhizobium sp. M7A.F.Ca.CA.002.15.2.1. Next base: position 7,926 of record NZ_RZPI01000099.1, on the reverse strand, counting down.
CCCGAACCGCGGCCCCGCGCTCGCGCAGCCGGCGGATCAGATCCAGCGCTTTGTAGGCGGCGATGCCGCCGCCGATGATGAGCAGGATGCGCTTGCCGGAGAGGCTCATGCACCCTCCCAAGGATTGACTATGCTGATACCGCAATCGGAAAAGTCAGCAACGTTTCTAGTCACCACCGCAAAGCCCCGCGAGCGAGCAACCGAGGCGATCTGTGCGTCAAATTCGCGTATAGGACGTCCCAGAAATCGTCTGTTCGAAACAATCTCCGCGTATGCTTCGGCTTCGCGGTCACCGAACGCGAGCACTGGGGTCTTGAGCCATTTGGTGAAAAAGGCCCCGATGACACTACCCAGTGCAGCCTTACGCGTTCCGTCCGGCATGTTCGCAAGCCCAACGAGCAGCTCTGCCTTGGTCATCGCCGTGACATATGAGCGGGTCGCGAGCGAGCTATCCATCCAGGTAGCCACCCCTGCATCCGGCCGTGGTTTGAAGGTTTCCGAGATAACATTCGTATCCAGCACGAACATGGTTAGTCAAATTTCAGTGGCTCGCGCGTAGGGCCGCGCTCCGGCAACTCGACATCGAAACCGCCATGGGGCTCAACCAGCCTACGAATCGCGGCATAGAGTGACTCTCCCCGAGGGTCTTGGTCCACACCGTCCGAAAGAACACTCTTGGCAAGAACGCTACGCGCTTCCTCTTCCATTGAGACTCCCCTCACGGCAGCTCGCTCACGCAGTTTCTGCTTCACGTTGGTGTCGAGATTGCGGATGGTAAGTGTGCTCATGTTTTTGCTCCTTACCTCAACCTAGTCCATGAAAGCGTTGCTTTCAATGATAGCAATGCCGGCACTGCTGTCACCGAGAACTCAGATCATCTTCCAGGCGATATAGACCAGCGTCACGGCAATCACCCAGAGTGCCCAGCGGCCGGAACGGCTGTAGCGCGCCTCGGCCTTGCCGATGGCGTGGGCGGTGGTCTCGTCGAAGCGCAGGCCGTGCTCGGCCATCAGGTCGATCTCGCGCGACAGCCGGTCAGTGCGCGCCGCAAGCTCGGGCACCTGGCGGGCCAGCGTCAGCAGCGCCTTGGCGCCATCGCGCGCATCCATCATCATGCCACGCGGCCCAAGATTGCCTGATATCCAGTCGCCGACCACCGGCTCGGCAGTCTTCCACATGTTGAAGGCCGGGTCGAGCGTGCGCGCCACGCCCTCCACCACCACCATGGTCTTCTGCAGCAGGATCAGTTCGGGCCGCGTCGCCATGTCGAAGAGCTCGGTAACCTCGAACAGCAGCGTCAGAAGCTTGGCCATCGAGATGGTCTCGGCCGGCTGGCCATGGATCGGCTCGCCGATCGCCCGGATCGCCTGCGCGAAGGCCGCGACATTGTGCTGGCGCGGCACATAGCCGGCCTCGAAATGGACCTCAGCGACGCGCAGATAGTCGCGCGTGATGAAGCCGTAGAGGATTTCGGCGAGGAAGCGGCGCTCCTTCTTGCCGAGCCGGCCGGCAATGCCGAGATCGACGGCAACGATGGTGCCGTTCGCCTCGACGAACAAATTGCCCGGATGCATGTCGGCGTGGAAAAATCCGTCGCGCAGCGTGTGGCGCAGGAACGACTGGATCAGGTTTGTGGCGATGGTTTTCAGATCGTGGCCCGCCGCGACCAGTCCGGCAATGTCGTTCATCTTGACGCCGTCGACCCACTCCATGGTCAACACGTCGCGGCCGGTACGCTCCCAGTCGACGGACGGCACGCGAAAGCCGGGGTCGTGCCTGGTGCTTTCACCGAGCTCCGAGAGGGCCGCCGCCTCGAGGCGAAGATCCATCTCGATCTTGGTGGTCTGAGCCAGCGTCTGGGTGACCTCGACCGGCCGCAGCCGGCGGGACGAGGGGATGTATTTCTCCTGCAGGCGAGCGGCAAGGAAATAGCTTTCAAGATCCTGGAAGAAGCGGCGGCGCACGCCGGGCCGGATCACCTTGACCGCCACCTTGGTGGCAACGCCGTCATGCATGGCATCGGCGGCATGGACCTGGGCGATGGAGGCGGCGGCGACCGGATCGCCGAATTGAGCGTAGAGATCGCCGACTTTGCGCCCGAGCGAGGCTTCGATGGCCGCTATGGCTTCGGCCTTCGGAAAGGTGTGCATCTTGTCCTGCAACATGGCGAGATCGAGCGCCATGTCGTTGCCGACGACGTCGGGCCGCGTCGCCAGGAACTGGCCGAGCTTTACATAGGAGGGGCCGAGCCGGACGACCGCCTTGGCCAGCCGGTCGCTGCGCTCATAGGCCAGCGCGCGGCGGCGCGTGAACAGCCGTGCCATCCGCCAGCCGAACTTCGGCAGGCCGGACAGTTCCTCACCCGGCAGAGCGGCGACGACACCCTCGCGGACCAGCACCCAGCCGGCCCTTACGAGCCGGAATCCTGCACTGACATTGCTCATGGCAGCGCCAACCCTGCCGGCTCTTTGAACCGGCATAGCACGCGTCGATTGTGAGAAATGCGGTCCGGCCTCAAAGCTTCCAGCCCGAATGAAGTGCTGCAATACCGCCGGAATAGTTGCGGAAGGAAACGCGGTGGAAGCCGGCGCGGGAAATCATCGTCGCGAAATTCTGCTGGTTGGGAAACCTGGCGATCGATTCGACCAGATAGGAATAGGGCTCGCCGTCGCCGGTGACCATCTTGCCGATCTTTGGAATGGCGTTGAACGACCAGGCTTCATAGGCCTTGTCGAGCAGCGGCATCTCGACCTCGGAAAATTCCAGGCACAGGAAGCGCCCACCGGGCTTCAGCACGCGAAACGCTTCGCCCAAGGCCACCTCGATGCGCGGTACGTTGCGGATGCCGAAAGCGATGGTATAGGCATCGAATGTGGCATCAGGGAAGGGCAGTTCCTCGGCATTGGCCTCGACGAAATCGGTGTTGCCGGACAGGCCCTTCTTTTCGGCCCGGTCGCGGCCGACAGCCAGCATCGAGCCATTGATGTCGAGCACGGTGGCATGGGCATTGCCGTGGCTGGCATCGACGATGCGAAAGGCAATGTCGCCGGTGCCTCCGGCAACGTCGAGCACCTTCCAGCCCGCCCGTTTAGGCGGATTGAGCCAGGTGACCATGGCGTCCTTCCACAGCCGGTGCAGGCCGGCCGACATCAGATCGTTCATCAGGTCGTAGCGGTTGGCGACCTTGTGGAAAACATCGTTGACCAGGGACTGCTTGTCGCCAGCCCCTACACGCTTGAAACCATAGGAGGTTTCCATGCCGCCCGCGGCCGTGGTTCTCTCAACTGACATTTTTTTGATCCGTCATAAAACCGGCGGGACCATAGCCGATCGATGGTGCGGGCGCTATTGTTTAAGGCGCGGTGTTCAGCCGCGCTTCCAGGTGGCGGGTTTTCGAGACCTGGACGGACCGACGGGATGATTGAATGCCTTTGAAAGCGGAACTGCACTGCCACATCGAAGGGGCAGCGGCGCCCGAACTCGTCATCCGCCAGGCGCAGAAATACGGCAAGGACACCTCGCCCTATATCCAGAACGGTTCCTTCGTCTGGCACGATTTCACCTCCTTCCTGGCGGCTTATGATTTTTCCGCCGATCTGTTCCGGACCGAGGAGGACTATGCGCGGCTGGCCGACCACTATCTGACCAGCCTTGCCCGCGACGGCGCCATCTATTCCGAGGTGTTCACCTCGCCGGACCACGCTAAAAAAGCCGGCCTGTCGCCCAAGGCCTATACCGACGCGCTCGGCGAAGGCATGGCCCGCGCCAAGGCCAAGACCGGCATCGAGGGCCGCATGATCGTCACCGGCGTGCGCCATGTCGGCGTCGAGTCGATCGAGCAGGCGGCGCGCTTCGCGGCGCGCTGCGGGCATCCGCTGGTCACCGGTTTCGGCGTTGCCGGCGATGAGCGGATCGGTGATATGGAGGACTATGTCAGGGCTTTCGAGATCGCTCGCGAAGCCGGGCTCGGCATCACCATCCATGCCGGCGAACTGACGGGCTGGGAGACCGTCCAGGCGGCGCTGGATCACATCCGCCCGTCCCGCATCGGCCATGGCGTGCGCGCCATCGAGAACCCGGACCTCGTCCGGCGCATCGCCGACGAGGGTATCGTGCTGGAATGCTGCCCCGGTTCCAACATCGCGCTCAAGGTGTTCGACAGTTTCGCCGATCATCCGTTTCCGGCCCTGCAGGCGGCAGGCTGCAAGGTGACGCTCAATTCCGACGATCCGCCCTATTTCTGGACCTCGCTCAAGCGTGAATACGATATCGCTGCCGAGCATTTCTCGATGAACGACAAGGCGCTGACCGCCGTCACCAGAACGGCCATCGAGGCCGCTTTCGTCGATAGAAAGACAAAGACGGCACTTCTTGCCCGGTTGAACAGCGCGGCACGCTGATTTCCGCCGACAAAGCTGTGGTCGGTGCGGGCCAAGCGGTTCCTTGGCCGGCGCATTGCCGCTAGGGTTCGCCCAGGCAGCTTGAAGCGCGGCGCGTCCGAAAGGGCGATGCGCGCATTTTCGGGCGCAGGCATCAGGAGAACACCATGCAGGGCGTCACCGTCGTCGACCACCCGCTTGTCCAGCACAAGCTGACCATCATGCGCAAGAAGGAAACCTCGACGGCGGGCTTCCGCCGGCTGCTGCGCGAAATCTCGCTGCTGCTCGGCTACGAGGAGGCGCTGACGCGTGTCGATTCGACCTCCGGCGACTGGTACGCTACCTCGGGCCATATGATCTGGATCGGCGACCGCACCCGCCAGCCGGACCATGCGCATGTCGAATATTGCCGCGGCATCAAGAACCCGCTCGGCCTGAAATGCGGTCCGTCGCTGACGCCGGACGGCTTGCTGGAGCTGATCGACTTGCTCAACCCCGAAAATGAACCCGGCCGGCTGACGCTGATTGCACGTTTCGGCTCCGACAAGGTCGCCGACCATCTGCCGAAGCTGGTTCGCGCGGTGCAGAAGGAAGGCCGCTCCGTGGTGTGGTCGTCGGACCCGATGCACGGCAACACGATCGAGGCCGCCGGCTACAAGACGCGGCCGTTCGACCGCATCCTGAAGGAGGTTCAGACCTTCTTCGAAGTGCACCGCGCCGAAGGCACGCATCCGGGCGGCATCCATGTCGAGATGACCGGTAAGAACGTCACCGAATGCACCGGTGGCGCGCGCGCCATCACCGCCGAGGAGTTGCAGGACCGCTACCACACCCATTGCGACCCGCGCCTCAACGCCGACCAGGCGATCGAACTGGCGTTCCTGGTGTCAGACCTGCTCAAGAAGAGCCACCCGGTGCAGCACAAGCAGGTTGCGAACGGTTAAGCTCGATTTCGGCCTGAACGGCTGACGGAAAAAGCGCTGGAGAAATCCGGCGCTTTTCTTTTGGTTGGTTCAGTGCCCGCGTTCCCAGCGCAGGCCGGCGAGTCTGGGGTCAGCAAACGCCGCCCTTGAAAACTCGATGCGCTTTTCCGGAAACTCGCAGATCGCCTGCACGCCGAACGCACCAAGCCGGATGCGCCAGGTCCGCGGCTCCATTCTCCACGCCAGTACATGTCGCATTTGCTTGCGTGCGTGCGCCGCAAAGCTGGAATCCTGAAGGCGATGCCAGGCACTTTTCTTTCAAGGAGGATCGACGTGAGTGGTGGTCACCAGGGATCGTGTCTGTGTGGAGCCGTCCGCTTCAGAACGAACGGAGCGTTGCGTGGCGTCGTCTATTGTCATTGCTCGCAATGCCGCAAGCAGAGCGGACATTTCTATGCCGCGACCAATGTTGCCAATGTCGACATCGTGATCGATGGCGTGGAAAGTATCACCTGGTACGAAGCCTCTACCTTCGCCAGGCGTGGGTTCTGCAAGGCATGCGGGTCGGTGCTGTTCTGGAAGCCGCGAGACCAGGACTACGTTTCAGTCATGGCGGGATCGTTCGACAAGCCGACAGGTCTTGAGGGGGAATGCCATATCTTCGTTGGTGACAAGGGCGACTATTATTCGATCGACGACGGGCTGCCGCAGTTTGAAAAGTCGACACCGTCCATACCGGTTGCTGAATGAATCTTGGACAAGTCACCTTATTCCATTGATCTGGCCAGCCATTGCATTATCCCGTGCCGGTGATTCGCAAAGGGGTTTGGCATGCAGCGGCTGATCGACGCTTATTTCAATTCGGTGCGGGCGTTTCGCAAGCTGGCCGCCAGCGAGAAGGCTTTCCAGCAGGAGCTGATGCTGCTGGCGCTGGCACTGCCGCTCGGCTGGTTCGTTTCGATCTCGTGGCGCGGTTATGCCTTGCTGATCGGCGCGGTGCTGCTCTTGATCATGGTCGAGGTGCTTAACACCGGCATCGAGGCGGCATGCGACGCTTTCAGCCGCGAGTTCAATGTCGACATCCAGTTGGCCAAGGATTGCGGTTCGCTGGCGGTGCTGATTTCGGTGCTCATCGTCGCCGGTGTCTGGGGCATCGCCATTATCGAGCGGATCACTGGGCTACCGATCTAGCCTTTCGATGCCTATATGGCAGTCACCAAAGGAGACTGTCATGGCCGGGGCCGCCAATTTTCTGCTTCTCGAACGCGTGGGCCTGCCAGACGATCTGCGCTGGCTCGTCGAAAAATACCCGCGTGAAAACTGGCAGGACCATGCCAACGTCCACGGCATCGCCAATATGTGGCTGCAGCGGCACGACATGTTCCGCGAACTTGGCGGCATGCTGGCCAACGGCATTGACGACTTCCGTGAGGGACGGCTGACGGCGCCTGATTTCGCGCGCTGGTTCGCGCCGCGCCTCAATCATTTTCTTGGGCATCTCGACGGTCACCACAATGTCGAGGATTATCAATATTTCCCGATCTTCGCCAAGGCCGAGCCCCGTTTGAAGCGCGGCTTCGAGATTCTCGATGCCGACCACCACACCATCCATGAAGGGCTGGAGCGCAATGCCGAGGCGGCCAATGCCTTCATTAAGACGCTTCAGGAGAGCGAGGACAGACAGCGCTTTGCAGCCGACGCCTATGCCGACGAAAACAGCCGGCTGATCGCCATGCTGACAAGACATCTTGCCGACGAGGAAGACCTGATCGTCCCGCTTATCCTCGATCGGGGGGATCAGGCGCTCGGCGTGGATTGACGATCAGCCTTCCCTGGCGCGTTCCCTCCTGGCGATGTGACGGGCGACGAGCCATGCCACAACGGCCACGGTCAGGCCGATGCCAAGACCGATCAGCAACCGTTCGTGATGCATCAGCGCCTGGCCGATGAAGTGCTCTGCGCCAAGTCCAAAGACATAACCGATCGTACCGAACAGCACCGCCCAGACCGCCGATGAAAGCGCGTTGAGGATGACGAAGCGCGGCGCTGTGATATTGGAGAGCCCGGCTGCAATGCCGCCGACGAGACGCATGCCGTAGATATAGCGGTTCGACAGCACGAAAATGTCGGGATGGGTGTTGAGCAGGCGAAAGGCGCGGCGAAAGCCGGGCCGCTTGCGCAATCTGACGACATAGGGATGGTCGGCAAAGCTTCGTCCGAGGATGAAGAAGAAAGTGTCGCCGACAAAGGCGCCGAGGCCGGCCGCAAGGACGGCGTGCCACAGCACGAAGACCTGCTGGTGGGCGAAGAAGCCGCCGAGAATGGCAGCACTTTCGCCCTCCGCGATGCAACCGACAAAGACCGCGAGCAGCCCGTATTGTTCGATGAAATGGTGGATCGCGTCGGTCATGAAGCCGACTGCTGCGAAGACAGCCTTTCGTCGATCCGCTTGATCATCTCGGTCAGTTGCACGATCTCGTCGCGCATGCCGAGAATCTGGCCGTGGCGCAGTTCATCCAGCTTTTCATGCAGCGCCATGATCTCGATCTCGGCTTTCAGGTTGACCTCGTAATCGTGGGCGGCGTCGATGCGGTCGCGTTCGGTCTGGCGGTTCTGCGCCATCA
>NZ_RZPI01000999.1:0-1325 GCF_003998715.1 Mesorhizobium sp. M7A.F.Ca.CA.002.15.2.1 | reverse complement strand
CGCCGAAAGTCCCTCGTGCCAGCGGGCCGGCGACCAGGAGTGTCGCGACCGCCGCGCCGTCCCGGCCGATCGCGCGGCTGTCGAGACCTGTCTCGATGCCAAGCCCATATTGGTCCGTCCTGATCAAGCCGGCTTCCGCCAGCGAGCTTAGCGCCGGGTTCAGCTGCAGCGCCTGCCCATGGGCCGGACCGGTGGTGTTGATGACGGCAGCGAAGCGCATCGTCTCGATCCGGGTCTGCCCGCGCCGTTGAAAGCTGACAGCCAGGCTGCCGTCCTCGTCGTTCGACGCGACAAGCCTGGCGGCAATGGTGTCGACTGTACCGGCGGCATGACGCCGGTCGAGCACCGCGGCGACCTGCGGCGCGATCCTGAAACGATGCACGTCCCAGAACACGCGCAGCTGGCGCACCAGCCTTGCCCGCTCCGGCGGCGCAAGTGCGGCCCACAGCACCGGCCCCTGGAGGCGCAGCTGATCGAAGACCGACTGCCAGTTGACATTGGCGGCGCGCGCGGCCGCCAGCGTCGCGCGAATGGTCTTGAGCAGGCCGAGCGCCGTCGTGGCCGGCGCGGATGCAAAGTCGCCAAAAGGCTCGCCCCTGATATCCGGGTGGCCGCGCGAGCGCAGGCCGCGGCGCGACAGCGCGAGGATACGGCCGCGATGGCCACGGCGGTCAAGTTCGGCGACCATGTCGGCCGAGGTCAACCCGGAGCCGACGATCAGCACCGACGCCTCCGGCCCGATCCCTGAAAGCGCGGCGGAAGAGTACGGATCGGCGACGAAACCTGGCGCTTCCGTCAGCGAGGCCAGCGCGTTGGGAATTCCGGGCCGCGGATGCGTCGCTGCCAGGACGAGGATATCGGCGACGACCGGTCCGGCAGAGGTGTGCACGGTCCAGCCCGCGCCACTGGCATCGCGTGTCACGCGTGTGGCGGAACCTTCGACATGATGGACAAGGCCGGAACCGAGATACGGCGCCAGATGCTCGGCGACGTAGCGGCCGAATACGCGACGGCGCGGAAAAGCGTCGCCGTTCTTCCAGATGGCATCCGGGTCGTGTTCGAGTTCTCCGCTGCCAGCCAACCAGCGTGCAAAATGCTGCGGATCATCGGGAGCCATGCTCATCCTGACTGCGGGGACATTGACCCGGTGCGACGGTTCCTCGCTGGAATAGGCCAGGCCGCCGCCGAGCGCTGGTCGCGGCTCGATGACGGAAATCGACAGGCGCTCCGATTGAGGTGCCCGCGCCAGATGCCAGGCCACCGCCGCGCCGGAAAAGCCGCCGCCAAGGATGGCGACGCGCAACCGGCGGGCCGGAGGGAGCGCG
>NZ_RZPI01000998.1:0-1330 GCF_003998715.1 Mesorhizobium sp. M7A.F.Ca.CA.002.15.2.1 | reverse complement strand
CGCGAACCGCCCGGCAGGCCTTCTTTATTTTATTTGTATACAAATGAGTTTTGGAGCCATGTCGCCAACGCATGACGCATATGAGAAAGCCGCATAGCAGCTCCTGTTTTCACTTAATGTCTTGTAAATGATCGTAAATTTTGAGCACCTTGCCCAAATCTGTCGCAATCGATGTCGCATTTCATATCAAGCGGTTCGCTTTTGCGATTTAGTTTCTGCTTACACAAGCCTATATCAGCGCCAGCAAACGAGCTGCCCCACTCCATCAAGCGAAGGCGACCCGTCTGAGCAACCGAATGGAGATGATTATGAAGCTTTTTGCCCGCCTCTTTGCCCGCCGCGAAATGAACCTGACCACCGCTCTCGAGCGTCAGCGTCTCGCCAACACCATGCCCGGCCAGACTGGCGCCATGAATGCGGCGCGCCTCGGCTTCGTCGCCTGAAGATTTTCCAGGCAGCGCATCCCTGCCGCTGCTTTAAAACTGCAACGCCGCCTGCCTCCAGCCAGAGCGGCGTTTTTGTTCTGCGCACAGGCTGTACGCTGCCTGTCCCTTGAACAGTTCGTGCCACTTCCGGGCCCCGCTGCACGCCGATTGCCCATTTGCGACCCATGTCGCAAATTTAATCTTGTCGTAGCGGCGTAGCCGATTGACAGACATGGTTTTTCCTGATGTCGCTATGCTATTCGCGACATCCTGTTCGCGCCATGGCTGTGTGAGGTTCCCTTGAACGCCGTAAAGCATCCGATCAAGCGGTCGTTTGTATTCTTCCTTATTCCCGATTTCACCATGATCGCCTTTGCGACCGCGCTCGACCCGCTGCGCTCGGCCAATCGCATGCTCGGCTACGAGGCCTATCGATGGCGCCTCGCCAGCATCGACGGCAAGCCGGTGCGCGCCTCGAACGGAGTCGAGTGCGCGGTCAACACGTCGCTCGAGGATGAACGCAAGAAGATGGCAGGTCCCGATCGGCCGAACATGGCCATCGTCTGCAGCGGCATCAATGTCGAGCGCTACCAAAACAAGTCCGCCTTCGCCTGGCTGCGCGAGGAATACAATCGCGGCGTCGCCGTCGGCGGCCTGTGCACCGGCGCGCATATCCTCGCCGCCGCCGGCCTGTTGTCCAACAAGCGCTGCGCCATCCACTGGGAGAACCTGCCGGGCTTTTCCGAGGCGTTCCCGAAGGCCAATGTCTTTGCCGACCTCTTCGAGATCGACCAGAACATCTACACCTGCGCCGGTGGCACCGCCGCACTCGACATGATGCTGAAGCTGATCGGCGACGACTTTGACGAGAACCTCGTCAACCGCGTCTGCGAGCAGGTGCTGAC
>NZ_RZPI01000997.1:0-1331 GCF_003998715.1 Mesorhizobium sp. M7A.F.Ca.CA.002.15.2.1 | reverse complement strand
GGCCGGCGAATCGATGATGCGCTTTCTTGGCTCCGGCGTGGCGGCGCTCGGCGAAAAGCTCGGGCCGATCCTGTGGCAGTTCGCACCGACCAAGAAATTCGATCCGGACGATTTCGAAGCCTTCCTGAAGCTGCTCCCGGAAAAGCAGGACGGCGTTGCGCTGCGCCATGCGCTCGAAGTCCGCAACGACAGTTTTGTCGTGCCGGAATTCGCAGCACTTGCCCGAAAATACAAGGCCGCGATCGTCTACGCCGACCATGCCAAATATCCTGATATCGCCGACATCACCGCCGATTTCGTCTACGCCCGACTGCAGACCGGCAGCGATGACAATCCCGACTGCTATACGCCGAAAGGCCTCGATGAATGGGCCGCGCGGGTAAAGACCTGGGCGCAAGGCAAGCAGCCGGCCGACCTGCGGCGCGCCGACCCCGCCACCGATGCGCCGGTCAAGCCGCGCGACGTGTTCGTTTACTTCATCACCGAGGGCAAGGTGCGCGCGCCGTTCGGCGCCATGGCACTGATGAAGCGAGTGGACCAGGGTCAACCGGTGCCCTGACGCAGCGGAATCATGGCATCTTCGCCACCGTCGTAACCTTATCGATACCTCCTTGCTGCATGAATCCAGCCAGACCAGTCGCAGATCTGGGCCGCCACGGGCAAGGACGAGGGGCATGTCGCTCGACTACACTTCACTTCTCCTGGCTGTCGGTTTTTCCGCGGCCTGCCTGAGCCTGACATTGTTCGGCATGTGGCTGACCGCTCGCTCGGAGAAATTCCTGCTGACATGGGCGATCAGCCTGGTGTTCGTGGTCGGCGATATTTTTGTCTATGACGCTTATATCGACATGCCCGGGCGCCTGCTGGGCATCGCCACGCTGGCTTTCCTCCTGCTCGGTTTCTCGACAATGCTGGGCGCGGCCTACCAGTTTAGAACCGGCGGCTCGCCAGTGCCCCGAACTGTACTTGGCAGCGCCATTTCGCTGGCCGTGACGTTGCCTCCCATGGCTCTAGGCTATGACGGGCTGGGCTTCATGTTCGAAAATGCCTTCGCCGCCTTGCTTCTGTTCGCAACGGCGGTCGAATACTGGAAGGGCCGCGACGAAGCCCCTGCCCTGACGATCGGTATCACCGCGCTCTATTCTGCCACGGCCGCATCCTTCGCTCTCTGCGCCATGGTTTTAGCCTTGGATGGAAAGCTGGTCCTTGGACATGCGCCAAGCAACTGGGCCGAGGAACTGAGCCTCATCATCGTCATCGCCAGCATGACCGGGATTGGAGCGCTTTCCCTGGCCCTGAATCAGGGACGCTTGGCCCGGCATCACCGCCAC
>NZ_RZPI01000996.1:0-1332 GCF_003998715.1 Mesorhizobium sp. M7A.F.Ca.CA.002.15.2.1 | reverse complement strand
AGGATCTGGGTGATGCGGGCGGGAAAGATGGCGGCGACCGTGCGCGCCTCGGAGACATCAGGCAACGAGCTCGTCGCGCTGGTCACCGGCGCGGCATAGTCCTGCAGCATCAGACCTGAAATCAAAGGGAGTTTGCCGGTGGCACCAATTCGTGTCGGACTTATAGGTCTTGGAGAGGTCGCCCAGTCGATCCATCTGCCGGTGCTGAGCGATCAGCGCGAGCGCTGGGTGATCGCGGGCGTGTACGACGTGTCGCCCAGCCTGGTGGCGCTGTGCACCTCGCAACACCTGACGGCAAGAACCTTCGAGACGGCCGAGGCGCTAATAGCGTCACCCGACATCGACGCGGTGTTCGTGCTGTCATCCGACGACACCCACAGCCGCTTCGTGCACGCGGCGATTGCTGCCAACAAACATATCCTGCTGGAAAAGCCTGCCTGTCTGACGGTGCGCGAGATCGACGATCTGCTGGCGCTGATGCCGAGTTACGACAAGACCCTGTTCGTCGGCTATATGCGCCGCTACGCGCCGGCCTATCTGGCCGCCAGGGACGAGCTGCCGGCCTTCGCCGACATCACCCATGTCCGCATCTTCGACCTGATCTCGGAGGGCCGGCATTTCCTCAAGAAGAGCCAGAACGTCCTCTATCCCAACGACATAGACCCGGCCCTGCTGGCGCGTGGCGCCAAGGAGCGCGACGCGCTGATCCGCGAAGTCGTCGGTGCCGACGCGCCGGCCGACCTGGTGCGCGCCTATCGCGGGCTGACGGCGCTTTCCTCGCACCACATTTCAGCGATGCGCGGGCTGATCGGCGAGCCGGCGCGCGTGCTGGCCGCGCACCGCACCAATGGCGGCGCCAACACATCGGTCACCTTCGACTATGGCCATTTCGCTTGTCTCTACGACGCGGTGGTCGACGATCTCGGCCTGTTCGACGCAATGATCGAGGTGCGCTCCAACACCAGGCGCGTGCGCATCATCTACGACACGCCCTACATCCGCAGCCTGCCGACGCGGCTGGAGGTCACCGATGCCGGCCCGCTCGGCCCGGTGACGAAAGCCTTCGGCCCTCTCTACGGCGATGCTTTCTCGAATGAACTCGAGATTTTCCACCGCCACATCGCCGAAGGAACAAAGCCGCTGACCGACCTCGCCGATTCCCGCCGCGACCTGGCGCTGATGGCCGAAATCATCGAGCGTATGAAGGAGAGCGGCCAGCGTTGAGGCGCTCCCTACTGCCCTACTGCCCTACTGCCCTACTGCCCTACTGCCCTACTTCCCGACTGCTCTACTGCCTTACTGCCTTACTGCCCTCTCGAATGCTTTCACGCG
>NZ_RZPI01000995.1:0-1335 GCF_003998715.1 Mesorhizobium sp. M7A.F.Ca.CA.002.15.2.1 | reverse complement strand
CGGTGGCGCCGCGCGCGAGGTCGCCGGCCTCGGCCAAGGCCTCGGTCTCGGCATGCGGACGGCCGCCGACAGCGGTGACGCCGGTGCCGACGATCATCGGACCATTGCCGTCATCGCGTACGATCAGCGTACCGACAGACGGGTTGGTCGCGGTGCGCCCGGCATTTTTTCGCGACAGTCTGAGTGCCGCCGCCATGAAGCGGCGATCAAGGGCGGCCTGTTCGCTTGCAGTCATGCTCAGCTGGCTTCCTCTTCACCCTTGACTTCGTCGCCCTTGAGCTCGCCCAGCAATTCATGGAAATCCTTGGCCTCGCGAAAATTGCGGTAGACCGAGGCGAAACGGACATAGGCGACATCGTCGAGCGACTTCAGCGCTTCCATGACCAGGCGACCGACTTCTCCCGAAGCAACCTCCGTCTCGCCGGAACTTTCGAGCTGGCGCACGATGCCTGTCACCGCGCGGTCGATGCGTTCGGGATCGACATTGCGCTTGCGCACGGCGATCTCCACCGAGCGCAACAGCTTGTCGCGGTCGAAGGGCACTTTGCGGCCCGATTTCTTGACCACGACGAGGTCGCGCAACTGCACGCGTTCGAAGGTGGTGAAACGGCCGCCGCAATCGGGGCAGACGCGCCGCCTGCGGATCGCCGCGCCATCCTCGGCGGGGCGAGAATCCTTCACCTGCGTATCTTCCGACTGGCAATAGGGACAGCGCATGGAGAAGCCTTTGGTTGGCGAATCTGGTGAAGCGAAAGGCTTAGAGGTTTTTGCAGCGATGGCAAAGTGTCGCCAACAGCTCCCTCGCCCTTCAGAGATAGCGAGGCGCAAGCAGGATTGCCAGCCTCGCCAGCAGCCGCACAGCGTACCGATGTCTTCAGGGAGCAACGTCGGCGGTCGGAAACCCGCACGATGCGCCGAGACTACGATAGGCCTTGGTGAAGCCGTCCATGGATATGCTTCCAACCGGCGCATCGCCGAAGGAGACGTCAAGCACCGATGCCCGGCGCATGGCGCGCAGGAGCGCCAGGCTGGTCTTGGACTGGTTGTCGACGGTCCAACTGAGCCGGCCGTTGACGGCGCCATCGGAATGGAGCTTGGCAGTGACGCGGCCCTTGTCGTCGCCGAAAGTGGCGGCAACCGACTTGCCGGCCGGCAAGGCCTTGTTGTCGACGGCGATCGTTACGGACGGGTAGGCATCCGGCGGCAGTGCATCGCCGTTCGTGATGATGAGCGTCAGAACGCCGCTCTCGCCGCCAGCGCCGATAAAGGCGGTCGAGGCCGCGCAGGTCTTGCGCAGATCCTCACCGGTGTCGACCTCGTCGACCAGGGTCGACC
>NZ_RZPI01000994.1:0-1341 GCF_003998715.1 Mesorhizobium sp. M7A.F.Ca.CA.002.15.2.1 | reverse complement strand
TCCTTCGGCCTTGGCCGCATTGATGGTGCGGGCAACATGCCAAAAGCAGCCTGAAGGGCCGATGAACGACAGGTTCAGATTCGAGCTGGTGTCAGCTTCCGGCTAGGGCCGCATGACGCTGGCCGCGCGCTCGGCGAAAGGCAGCGGATGCACGATTTCCTTCTTTTGCGCCACCGGTGCAAAGCCGAGCTTCTGGTAAAGCGGCAGAGCCGCCGGATGATCGAGCGTGCAGGTCTGCACCGTCACGCGCTTCGGACCATGCGACCAGGCGGCTGCGATCGCGGAACCCAGGAACCAGCGGCCGATGCCTTGTCCCGTCGCATGTTCCATCATGCCGAAATAGGCGAGCTCGACTTCTTCCGGCAGATGCGGCTTGAGATCGAAGAAGCCGGCGGGTGCGCCGTCGAGATAAAGGACCCTGATGTCGCGATCCTCGCGATGAATGCCGGCGGCAAGCTCGTCGTCATCCAGCCTCAGCACATTGACCCAGTGCCATTTGCGCCCCACCCGGTCCATCAGATAGCGGTAGAAATGCAGCGGAATGTCCTTGGTCTTCAGCAGCGCGATCTGACGGTTGTAGGGCACCGGCGGCGAATAGGCCGGCGGCACATGCATCTCGAGAAACGTCACCGTGACGTCAATATCTTCCAGCGCGCCGTTTTCCATCGTCTTCATTCCTTGCCGATCACAACGGGGCCGGTCACGACAGGCGTGTCGGAAAGCCCGCCCCACTCCGTCCAGGAGCCGTCGTAAAGCCTGTTGTTGGTATGGCCAAGTGTTTCCAGCGCCAGCGTCACCACCGCTGCGGTAATGCCGGAGCCGCATGAGGTGACGACAGGTTTCGACAGATCGATGCCGGCCTCCTCGATCGCCTTGCGCAGGCGGTCCTTCGACAGCAGCTCGCCATTTTCCGACAGCGCCGAATAGGGCAGATTGCGCGCGCCAGGCATATGGCCGGAGCGGATACCCGCGCGCGGCTCAGGCTCGGCGCCGGTAAAGCGGCCCGGTCCCCGGGCGTCGGCGATCTGGCTTGCCCTGGTGTCGACGATCCGGCGCATGTCGGCGAGGCTGGCGACGCGCCCGGAGTCGAAATCGGCATGAAACACGCTTGGCGCGATCTTCGTCGGCTCAGCCGTCACCGGTCTGCCGGCGGCTTTCCAGCCATCGAAGCCGCCATCCAGAATATAGGTCTGGAAGACGCCCATCACCCTGAACATCCACCACGCCCGGGGCGCCGAGAAGAAACCCGGACCATCGTAGACGACGATGGTGTCATCGGCCGAAACGCCCATGGCGCCGACATACTGGGCAAAATGCTGCGGTGACGGCAGCGTATGCGGC
>NZ_RZPI01000993.1:0-1346 GCF_003998715.1 Mesorhizobium sp. M7A.F.Ca.CA.002.15.2.1 | reverse complement strand
GTCTTCGGTCGTGTCGAGTATCGTTACACCGACTTCGGCAGCAAGAGCTTCGATGGCATCGGCAAGGTCAAGGCCACCGACAACCGCGTCACCTTCGGCGTCGGTATGAAGTTCTAAGTCGTTCAAGCCACGACACGAAAAAGCCGGGCCTCGCGCCCGGCTTTTTTTATGCTCGCGTGATTTCCGGGTAAATCTATTCGGGTAATGGGCGGTCAACCGGGAATGCAGGGCTTCAGTTCTGGAAACTTCTCGTCGAAGCGTGCCGCCCACCGCGTCAGCCGGGCGCGACCCTTCTCCCATTTCCCGGCAAAGCGCAGCGCGAGATAGCCAAGGCAGGCGCGCAGCGCCATCTGGCCGGCGGTGATCTTTTTCGGCAGCTTCGGCGGGTTGGCGTTGAGCAGGTCGAGTGCCGCCGTGATCTTCGCCCACTGGCGATCGAGCCAGGGCTGATAGACCATCTCCTCAGGCCGCGTGCGCCGTTCATAGACCATCGACAGCGCACAGTCGCAAATGCCGTCGGCCAATGCCTCCAGCACTTCTGCCTCGAGCCGCTTGTCGGGATTGCGTGGAAAAAGCGCGCTCTTCGACAAACGGTTGAGATGCTGGGTGATGGCGCGACTGTCATGGATGGAGCGACCGTCGTCGAGCACCAGAACCGGAATCTTGCCGAGCGGGTTGGCGATCATCAAGTCGGCCGGCTTCTCCTCGGTCTTGATCGGCACCAGATCGACAGCGATGCCGGCATAGGCTGCCGCCATTCGTACCTTGGAACTGTAGGGAGAAGACGACGCATAGAGCAGTCTGGGCATGATCCGTTTCCTGTTTTGCAGGCCGGCAGTGTTGACCGATCGGGCGCGATCGGGCAATGGCCAGAAGCGGAAAACCCAGCCGCCAGAGCGACGCAGCGGCCAGGGCCGTTTAGCGAGCGCTCCATGAAGACGGTGCTTCATCACCATGGTTGCCGGGATCGCGCGAAGCCGCCAGCCGACTGGCAAGACCGACGAGCCTCGCGCCGATGTTTCATCACCCGCATGAATGACACGAAAAAAGCCCCACCGGACTCCGCCCTATGGCGAAGTCCTGGGAGCTGCGAAAAGATATCCTCCGTCCGCCTCTGTTCTCGCCTTCCGACTGCCTAAACAACGAGCGGGGCGCCCTGTGAGGCACCCGCCCTTGACTGTTTCGGCACCGCCCCCGGCGAGGGAAGCGCGACTACTTCTTGCCGGCCTTCGCGGGCGCTGCCTTCGGCTTGGCCGCAGGTGCCGCTTTCTTCACCGGCGCTGAAGATTTCGCTGCCGCAGCCTTCTTTGCCGGAGCAGCCTTGGCAGCCGGCTTCTTGGCTGGTG
>NZ_RZPI01000992.1:0-1354 GCF_003998715.1 Mesorhizobium sp. M7A.F.Ca.CA.002.15.2.1 | reverse complement strand
GTATGGTCTGGTGGAACAAAAGGTCAGGCTTGGCGAAGCGGTCGCCGTCGTCGACCACCGCCTCCATTTCGACCAGAGCTGCATTGATCTCGGCGATCTGCGATGGCGTGGCGCGCTGGGCCGCAAGCGCTGCCGACATCGGCTCGATGGCCCTGCGCAATTCGAACAGCGCCCGGACATCGTCGGCGCTGACACCGCTGGCATAGCGCCATGACAGGACGTCCGGGTCGAGGAAATTCCAGTCGGCACGAGGACGCACCCTTGTGCCGGTCTTCGGCCGCGATTCGACCAGCCCCTTGCCCGCCAACACCTTGATCGCCTCGCGCAGCACCGTGCGGCTGACCCCCAGCATCTCGCTTGAATCGTCGGCATTGGGCAGTGCCTCGCCGGGCAGGAAATCGCCTTGAACGATGCGCAATCCGATTTGCTCGACGACGGTCGCATGCAGAGCGGTGGAGCCGCTGGAAACCGCCACCGCGACTCTCGACGTACGCGCCATACTGAAAGATTTGTTATTCTTCATACTATTCATATGATATGTCTTATCGGCATTGCGATTGGAGTCAAGGGATGGGGGAGTGCCGATGACAAAGAATTCCGCTGCCGTTGCCGAGCAGCACCAAGGGCTGATCTCGATCAGCGACGGCATTGCGACCGTGGAGATCGCGCCGGCCGCCGGCGGCGCGCTGGCGTCGTATCGCTGGCGGCAAAACGGATCCGTCGTGGATTGGCTGCGCCCTGCGGATCAGGCGGCGATCGACGGCCGCGATGCCGGCGCCATGGCCTGCTTCCCGCTGGTTCCCTATTCCAATCGCATAAGGCACGGCCGCTTCGCATTCGCAGGCCGCACCGTCGAACTGCCGACCAGCCCGGACGATCCACATCATGAGCATGGCCATGGCTGGCGTCGGCCATGGACCGTCGTGCGGCACGAAGCCAGCGCCACTGTCCTATCCTATCGCCATGCCGCCGATTCCTGGCCGTGGAGCTATGAGGCAAGGCAAGAGATCTCGCTGGTCAATGGCAGCCTGATCACCGCCATCTCGCTGCGCAACCTGTCGGACGCGCCGATGCCGGCCGGGCTCGGCCTGCATCCCTATTTCCCATCGACACCGTGGACGCATGTCCAGGCGCGGGTGTCCGGCATGTGGGAGACCGACGCGGAAATCCTGCCCACCCGGCACGTCCTGCCGCCTGCAGGCTCCAACCCGACCACGGGCTTCGACGTGTCGGAGACGGACTTCGACACGGTCTTCACCGGATGGTCGCGCCGCGCCCGGATCTCCTGGCCGGAGCATGGACGGCAACTGGACATCGAGGCCGAGGCGCCACTCGATTTCCTTGTCCTCTACAC
>NZ_RZPI01000991.1:0-1355 GCF_003998715.1 Mesorhizobium sp. M7A.F.Ca.CA.002.15.2.1 | reverse complement strand
GGGCTGATCGTCACCAACACGCCCGCCGTGTTGACCGATGCCACCGCCGATCTCGCCATGACGCTGCTTTTGATGTGCGCGCGCCGTGCCGGAGAGGGCGAGCGCGAGCTGCGCTCCGGCAAATGGACCGGCTGGCGGCCGACGCATCTCTGCGGCACCCAGGTCAGCGGCAAGACCGTCGGCATCATCGGCATGGGAAGGATCGGCCAGGCCATGGCCAGGCGCTGTCACTTCGGCTTCGGCATGGAGGTCGTCTTCTTCGACAGCCGGCCGGTTCCCCACCCCGGCATGCCGGCGCGGCAGCTGGCGACTGTGGACGAGGTGCTGGCGGCCTCGGATTTCGTGTCGCTGCATTGTCCGGGCGGTGGCGAAAACACCCGCCTCATCAACGAACGCCGTCTTGCCCGCATGAAGAAATCAGCCTTCCTGATCAACACCGCGCGTGGCGATGTGGTGGATGAGGACGCACTGGTCCAGGCGCTGCGTGAGCGTCGGATTACTGGTGCCGGGCTCGACGTGTTCGAGACGGAGCCGTCCGTGCCGCGCGCCTTGACGGAGCGTGAAGATGTCGTGCTGCTGCCCCATCTGGGTAGCGCCACCAGCGAAACGCGCATCGCAATGGGCATGCGGGTGATCGACAATCTGTCGGCCTTCTTCGAAGGCCGCACCCCGCCTGACGCAGTGAACTAGCTCCCCGTTTCAGTTCCAACACCAGGCATGGCGACGCCGAAAACCGTGTCCGCCTTTTGCCGCCAGGAGACGAGCAGAATGACCGGCTTTTTCCAGAGGAACCTCAAGCTCCAGGATGCGGTGGTCGCCGATGCGATTGCACGCGAGATGGGCCGGCAGCGGTCCGAAATCGAGCTGATCGCATCCGAAAATATCGTTTCGCCGGCTGTGCTGGAGGCACAAGGCTCGGTGATGACCAACAAATATGCCGAGGGCTATCCGGGGCACCGCTACTACGGCGGCTGCCAATATGTCGATCTGGCCGAAGCGGCTGCCATCGACAGGGCCTGCCGGCTGTTTGGCGCGGCGCACGCCAATGTGCAGCCGCATTCCGGCGCCCAGGCCAACGGCGCGGTGATGCTCGCCATGCTGAAGCCGGGCGACACCTTCATGGGTCTGTCGCTCGCCGCCGGCGGGCATCTGACGCACGGTGCCCGGCCGACACTGTCGGGAAAATGGTTCAACGCCGTGCAATACGGCGTGCGCCAGAGCGACTGCCTTATCGACTATGAGGAGCTGGAGGCCAAGGCGCGGGAAACACGGCCAAAGCTGATTATCGCGGGTGGATCGGCCTATCCGCGCATCATCGACTTCAAGCGCATCCGGGCGATCGCCGATGCCGTCGG
>NZ_RZPI01000990.1:0-1358 GCF_003998715.1 Mesorhizobium sp. M7A.F.Ca.CA.002.15.2.1 | reverse complement strand
GTCCTGGGCGGTGAAGACGCCGGCCTTGACCAGCTTGATCGCCTGTTCGACCGTCGGATACATGTCCCAGACCGGGCCGGTGATGACCGTATCCGGGCCGAGACTCGATTGGTCGGACATGTTGGAGATGGCAAGGATCTTCTTGTCGACCGCCGCTTCGATGACACCGAAGCGCTCGGCATAGATGACGTCGACACCGGCGTCGATCTGCGCGACCGCCGCTTCCTTGGCCTTGGGCGGATCGAAGAAAGAGCCGATGAAGGCGACCTTCTTCTTGATGTTCGGGTTGACCTCCTTGGCGCCGGCGAAGAAGGCGTTGACCAGCCGGTTCACTTCCGGAATGCCCATCGCCGCGACGGCGCCGATCGTGCCCGACTTCGACATCTTGCCGGCGATCATACCGGAGAGATAGGCGGGCTCGTGGATCCAGTTGTCGAACACGCCAAAATTCGGTTCCGCCGGCCCGGCACCGGAGCCGAACAGCCAGGCGGTCTTCGGGAACTGCTTGGCGGTGCGGCGCGATTCACGCTCGGCGGCGAAGGCATCACCCAGCACCAGCTGGTAGCCGCCTTGCGCGTATTCGCGCATGACGCGGCTGAAATCGGCGGTCTGCACCTTCTCCGACCATTTGTATTCGATGCCGAGTTCCTTCTCGGCTTTCTGCAGGGCGACATGGATCTGGTTGTCCCATGGCTCCTCGATCGGCGTGGCGAAGATCGCCGCCACCTTCAGTTTCTTGTCCTTGCCGAAGGCAGCGCCCGGCAGCATTGCCGCAGCCAGGCCAAGCGCGCCCAACTCCAGCACATTGCGTCGCGAAAGCCCTTCGCGTGCGGATTGAAATCTGTTCTTTCGGTTTTCCATTGTATTCCCCTCTGTTCGACAGCCGTGTCGAGCCGGCTGTTCTAAAAATCAGACGAGGAACTATGGAACGGGTCCGGACTTTTGTCCACGTGGTCAAATTTAACCGCACCGGATTCTCGAAGTTAGCCGGAGAGACTTGCCGATCAGACCCGTTCCAGCGCGATCGCGATGCCCTGGCCGACGCCGATGCACATGGTGGCAAGCGCATACCGGCCGCCGCGCTCGCGAAGCTCCAGCGCCGCCGTGCCGGATATGCGGGCGCCCGACATGCCCAAGGGATGGCCGAGCGCGATGGCGCCGCCATTCGGGTTGACGTGTTCGGCGTCCTCGGCAATGCCGAGCTGGCGCAGCACGGCGATGCCTTGCGAGGCAAAGGCTTCGTTGAGCTCGATGACGTCGAACTGTTTTGGTGTCAGGCCAAGCCGCGCGCAGAGTTTTTGCGTCGCCGGCACCGGGCCGATGCCCATGATGCGCGGCGCCACTCCGGCGGCAGCCCC
>NZ_RZPI01000098.1:0-11624 GCF_003998715.1 Mesorhizobium sp. M7A.F.Ca.CA.002.15.2.1 | reverse complement strand
CGCGTGTGTCGAAGGCGGCGTCCGGCAGCGTCACCAGCGCTTCCATAGCCTGGCGCAACGTCGCCGCCCGCGCGCCGTCCAGCCTGAAGCCGGGCGTCAGGATGGCCGCGGGCTCGAGCAGCAAGCGGAACTCGTAGCTGTCGCCTTGCGCTTCCGGATCGTCGGGCGTGCGCCGAAACAGCCAGGACTGGCCAGGCGCACGATCCAGCAGATTCTCTTCGGTCAGTTTGTTCAACGCTTTTAATACCGTCTTGCGCTCGGCACTGTAGCGCCGCATCAATCCCGCGACGGTCACCGTCTGGTCCAGTCGCCGCGCCGAGCGGTCGCGCAGGATCGCCTCGGCCAACTCGTCCTCCTCGGCAGCGGGCAATTCCGTGGCGACCGAAGCCTGCGCGGTGAGGTCGATGGCCAGATGATAACCGGACTCCGCCTCCCAGCGCACGACGCCCCGTTCCGCGAGCAGGCCGAGTGCCGCCCGCACCGGCGTGCGCGAGACATTGCACAGCGACGCGATCTGCTGCTCGGGCAAGCGTGCACCGGGCTCGAAGCCGCGCTGGCGCGCCACATCCAGGATGCGCTGCGCCAGATCAAGATGGTTGGTGCGGGGTCGTCTGGCTGCGGCTTGCATGGCTGGTCCAGCGGAAAACGAGATGACCGCATTGATTTGACCGATCGCCCGAACGGACGCAATCGGCCAGTTTCCTCGGTCGTTTGACAAATTATGGATTGACGTACTTTTTTCTGCAATAGTACTGTCAGCACAATCGGCGAGAAAAAGACCGAGGGAACAGGATCGAGGCAGCGGCAAGGGTCGCAAGCGTTGGTCCGGCGAATGAAATTCGACGATCAACCGAATGGGAGTCTGTCATGACCGCTACCAGCCTGCGGCGCCGTGCGCTGAAAACATCTTCGATCGCACTTGGCCTGGCCTTGGCGCTGTCCGCGCCGGCGACGGCTGCCGACCTCGTCATTTCCAACTGGGACGGCTACATGGCACCCGACGCCATGGCCGCCTTCAAGACCGCAACCGGCGTTTCGGGCGAAGTGGTGGTGCATGCCACCAATGAAGAGATCATGGGCAAGCTGATCGCCGCCGGCGGCAAGGGCTATGACGTGGTCTTTGTCTCCTCACCCTTCGCCGAGGTGCTGAACAAGCTCGGCCTGACCGAGCCGATCGACCACGCCAAGATCCCCAACCTCGCCAACCTCTATCCGGAAGCAGCCAAGCTGCCGCACGATGTCGGCAATGCCTTCTCGGTGCCCTACACCTGGGGCACCACCGGCCTCTGCTATCGCTCGGATCTGATGAAGGTCGCACCGGCCAGCTGGAGCGACCTGCTCGCGCCCTCCGACGAATTGAAGGGCAAGACCACCATGCTGGCGACCGACCGCTGGCTGCTGGCCGCCGGCCAGCTCGACAAGGGCTATTCGGTCAACGAAACCGACCCGGCCAAGATGGCCGAGGTCAAGGATCTGCTGATCTCGGCCAAGAAGACCCTGCTCGCCTATGACGACACCACCTTCTATTCCAAGCTGGTGTCCGGCGAGGCACTGATGGTGCAGGCCTGGGACGGCTGGTGCAATTACGGCATCGCCGAAAAGCCGGAGATCAAATACGTCATTCCCAAGGAAGGTTCGGACCTCTGGGTCGACACGATGGTGGTGATGAAGGCCTCCGCCAACAAGGACGCCGCCTTCCAGTTCATCAACTTCATGCTCGACGCCAAGAACCACGCCTGGGCGGCGCAGAACATCGACTACAAGGTGCCGAACAAGCCGGCCATGGAGAGCCTGCCGGCCGATTTTCTGGCAAAATTCCCCAACATGGCGATGCCGGTGGCCGATCTCGTCAAATTCGAGCAGTTGCGTGACGTCGGCGACGCCCAGCGCGACTATTCGAAGATCGTCAGCGAGATCAAGGCTGCGCAGTAAGCGGCGGCACATCAGAGACCACGGCCGACGGCGGGTTTCCGCCGTCGGCCGCTGAATGCGGTACCCAATCGTGTCCTCAACCAGACTTCGTTCCTCCTTGCTGATGGCCCCGGCGCTGGCCTGGCTCGCGGCCTTGATGGTGGTGCCGTGCGCGCTGGTACTGGCGCTCGCCTTCTTCCGGCGTGGCATCTATGGCGGCATCGAATACACCTTCACGCTGGAGAATTTCGGCCTGGTCTTCGACCCGCTCTATGCCGGCATCTTCCTCAATTCGGCGCGCATCGCCGGCACCGCGACCCTGATCGCGGTGGTGATCGGCTATGCTGCCGCCTACGCGATATCGGCGGCACCGCGCCGGTGGCAGCCAGTGTTCCTGTTCTTCGCCGTGCTGCCGTTCTGGTCCAACTATCTGATCCGCACCTATGCCTGGATCGTGCTGCTCAACCGCGAAGGCCTGATTACCCAGCTGCTGCGCTGGTTCGGCTACACCGGCGAGCCGCCGTCGATGCTCTACACCGAAGGCGCCGTCATCGCCGGCCTGGTCTATAACTACCTGCCCTTCGTCATTCTCGCCTGCTACGCGCCGCTGTCGCGACTCAACCCGGAACTCGCCGAGGCCTCGCGTGATCTCGGCGCTTCGGCAGCCACCACGTTCCGTCGTGTCATCCTGCCGCTGACCGTACCGGGCATCGCCGCCGGCGCGGTCTTCGTCTTCGTGCTGTCGATCGGTAATTTCGTCACGCCCGCGCTGCTCGGCGGCGGCCGCTTCCAGATGATCGGCAACCTCGTCTACGACCAGTTCCTGACCGCCAACGACTGGCCTTTCGGGGCGGCACTGGCGATGGCGCTGATTGCCATCATGCTTCTGGTACTGATGGCGCAAGCGCTGGCCGCCAATCGCGCCTCGGGTCACGTCACGCAAGCCGGCGGAGACACCGATGGCTGAGCGCTCCCCTGCCACGCGGCGCACGCTCTGGCTCGTGCTCAGCCTGGTCTTCGCTTTCCTCTACATCCCGATCGCCGTGCTGGTGGCGCTGTCCTTCAACGAAGGCGGGTTGCCGACGGCATGGTCGGGATTCTCCCTGAAATGGTATGTCTCGCTGGCCTCGAATTCGGCGATCCTGTCCGCGGCCCTCAACACGCTGATCGTGGCGCTGGTCTCGACCGCGATCGCCACTCTGCTCGGCACGCTGCTGGCGATCGGCATCGAGATGCGCCGGCAATACGGCAAGGCCCTCGAAGCGCTGATTTTCGCACCGATGATCATTCCCGACATCGTGCTGGCGATCGCGCTGCTCTCGTTCTTCTCCATGCTCAATCTAACCATGGGCCTGCACACCATCATCCTCGCCCATGTCGTCTTCAACCTCGCCTTCGTCTGCTCGGTGGTGCGCGCGCGGCTGAAGAGTTTCGACTGGTCGATCGTCGAGGCCTCCGCCGATCTCGGCGCCTCCGCGCTCACCACCTTCCGGCGGGTGACATTGCCGGTCATCGCGCCGGCGGTGATTGCAGGGGCGCTGCTCGCCTTCACGCTCTCGGTCGACGAGTTCATCATCGCCTTCTTCACCGCTGGCGCCGGCCGCGCCTCGACGACGCTGCCGATGCAGATCTACGCCATGATCCGCTTCGGCATCACGCCGGAGATCAACGCGCTGGCGACCATCGTCATGGCGGTCTCGATCACCGCGCTGACCCTGTCGCAGCGGCTCAACCGTGGGATCATCGGCCAATGAGCGAACCCCGCACTCTGCTGGCCATCGATCATGTGTCGAAGAATTTCGGCAGGGTGATGGCCGTCGACGGCATCTCGCTCGACATCCGCGAGAACGAGTTCTTCGCTTTGCTCGGCCCGTCCGGCTGCGGCAAGACCACGCTCTTGCGCATGCTGGCCGGTTTCGAGACGCCCAATGACGGGCGCATCCTGCTCGACGGACGTGACATCGCCAAAACCCCGCCCAACAAGCGGCCGGTCAATCTGATGTTCCAATCCTATGCGCTGTTTCCGCATATGAGCGTTCGCGCCAATGTCTCCTACGGCCTGGAGATGGAACGTTTGCCAACAGCTGAAATCCGCTCCCGCGTCGATGCCATCCTGGCGACGACCGAGCTCGTCCCCTTCGCCGACCGCAAGCCGGAGCAATTGTCGGGCGGCCAGAAGCAGCGCGTCGCGCTTGCCCGCGCGCTGGTCAAGCGGCCTCGCCTGCTGCTGCTCGACGAGCCGCTCGGCGCGCTCGACAAGAAGCTGCGCGGCGCCATGCAGCTGGAATTGAAGCGCCTGCAGCACGAGGTCGGCATCACCTTCGTCATCGTCACCCATGACCAGGAGGAATCGCTCGTCATGGCCGACCGCATGGCGGTGCTGAAAGACGGCAGATTGCTGCAATGCGACACGCCGCACGCGATCTACGAACACCCCGCCGATCGCTTCGTCGCCGACTTCATCGGCGTGATGAATTTCGTGCCGGGCCAAGCCGCCGTCGATGGCGTTGTAGCCACGAATGGCGCACGCATATCAGGCAAGGTTCCGGCAACGCTCTCGCCCGGCGCATCCGCTGTCGCTTCGGTGCGCCCTGAGCGCATCCGGCTATTCCCATCGGCGGAAACCGCCAACCGCATCACCGGCACGGTCGAGGCGCTGGCCTATCAGGGGCTGGACCTGCAGCTGCATGTCCGCACGCCCCTGTCGCCAAAGCCGTTCCTGGTGCGCGTCACCGCAGATGCCGCCGACCGCCGGCCGGTCTCGTCGGGCGACCAGGTCGAACTCGGCTGGGATGCCGCCGATGTCAGAATTTTCGCAGAATGACAGGAGAAGCCTGATGGCGCAGAAGACGATCGCGTTTTTTCCAGAAGCCGCCTACGGCCCGGCGCTCAATTCCGTCGGTATCGCCCAGGCAGTCGAAGCGCGCGGCCACAAGGCGGTGTTCCTGTCCGACCCCGGCTTCGTCGATGTCTACAAGGGCTACGGCTTCGAGGCGCATCCGGTGAACCTGTCGGAGCCGATGCCGCCCGAGCAGATGGCGAAATTCTGGGAGGATTTCATCAACGGCCATATCCCGAACTTCCGCAAATCGCCCTACGACCAGGTCGACAACTACGTCAAGGATTGCTGGACGGCGATCGTCGACAGCGCCAAATGGGCGCAGAAGGATCTGCCGCGCGTTCTCTCAGCCATCAAGCCGGATGTGATCTGCGTCGACAACGTCATCCTGTTCCCGGCCATCAAGCAGTACGGCAAGCCGTGGGTGCGCGTCATCTCCTGCTCGGAAAACGAGATCGAGGACGAGGACATCCCGCCCCATCTCTCCGGCTGCGGCGAGAACGACCATGCCGGCCACCAGCGCTACCGCGACCACTTCAATGCGGTGATCAAGCCGATCCATGACGACTTCAACGGCTTTCTCACCGCCAACCACGAGGCGCCCTATCCGATCGGCCAGTTCTTCGAAGCCTCGCCCTATTTGAACCTGCTGCTCTACCCCGAAGCGGCAAAATTCAAGCGCCGCCATCCGCTCGACCCGGCAAAATTCCAGTACCTCGAAGGCTGCGTGCGGCACGAAAAGCCGTACACGGTGCCGACCTTCTCCAGGAACAATGACGGGCCGCTGCTCTACGTCTCCTTCGGCAGCCTGGGCGCCGGCGATGTCGATCTGCTGAAGCGCATCATCGCGACATTGGGCAAGACGCGCTACAGGGCTCTGGTCAATGTCGGCGGCTACAAGGACCAGTACACGGACGTGCCCGGTAACGTCATTGTCGACAGCTGGTTTCCGCAGCCCTCGGTGATCCCGCAGGTCGATGCCGTCATCCACCATGGCGGCAACAACTCGTTCACCGAGTGCCTCTATTTCGGCAAACCGGCCATCATCATGCCCTATGTCTGGGATGGCCACGACAACGCCACCCGCGTCGAGGAAACCGGCCACGGCTTCGGCATGCCGCGCTACGACTGGACCGATGCCGAGCTGGTTGCCAAGATCGAGACCTGCCTGACCGACCCGGCGATGAAAGCCAAGCTGGCGAAGACATCGGCGCAGATGCACGCGCAGAATGGGCCGGAGAAAGCGGCCGGGTTGTTGGAGACGCTGCTGTGATTGAGATGCGGAGCCCAGGCGCCCCCCTCTGGCCTGCCGGCCATCTCCCCCTCAAGGGGGGAGATTGGATTTCGCGGCGGCTTTCGCCAATTTTCAACGCTGAAGAAGAGACACAGAAGCCAAAGTTGCCAATCTCCCCCCTTGAGGGGGAGATGTCCGGCAGGACAGAGGGGGGCCTCGTAGAGCGAAAACGGGGCGGGATTGAGCGCCCAAATGATGGAGCACGCTCATGACCTCCTCCGCCCCACACCTCCACCAGGCCACCACCCGAACCGACCTCGTCGACTGGGGCGTCCAACCTGACGCGCTGGACGGCGCTTCGCGCTCCACCGGCAGGCTCGTGCACAAAGGGCCAAACAACCAGCCGGAATCCGGCATCTGGGTCTGCACGCCAGGCCGCTGGCGCCTCAGTATCCCGCGCGACGAATTGTGCCATTTCGTCGCCGGCCGCGCGACCTACCGGTCGGATGTCGGTGAGGTGATAGAAGTCTCCACCGGCACCGTGGTCATGTTCCCTGCCGGCTGGAGAGGCGAATGCACCGTGCATGAGACGATGCGCAACGTCTACATGCTGGCGTGACCACGGAGCTTGATGACATGTCGACACCGCACTGGCCGAAGGCTTCGGCCGTGGAATTGGAAGACTGGGGCGCGGGCAGCAACACGCTCGCCGGTTCGCCGCGCGCTTCGGGCAAGATCCTGGCGCAGAACCCGGACGGATCGAGCGAATGCGGCCTGTGGGCGTGCACGCCGGGCACGCGCAAGGTCACCTTTGGCGCCGACGAATTCTGCCACTTCCTGTCGGGACGCGGCAGCTATGTCCATGGCGACGGCGAGGAGATCGCGGTCGAGGCCGGCACGCTGGTATTCTTCCCCGCCGGCTGGACCGGCATCTCCATCATCACGCAAACGCTGACCAAGGCCTTCATGTGCCGCTGAGCACCCATTTCCAAGGAATCGATATGACAACCCCCATCATGAAATCCCCGCTTACCATTACCGACCTCGTCGACTGGGGCGTCATCCCGACCATGATCGAGGGCCAATCCCATACCTCGGGCAAGCTGCTGTACAAGGGGCCGGAAGGCCGCTCCGAATGCGGGCTTTGGGTCTGCACTCCGGGCAAATGGCACTGCCATGTCACCCGCGACGAGTTCTGCCATTTCCTCGAAGGGCGCTGCACCTATGTGCATGAATCCGGCGAGGTCATCGAGATCGAGCCGGATACGGCAGCGTTCTTCCCGCAGGACTGGAAGGGCGTCTGCACCGTCCATGAGACAATCAAGAAGGTCTACATGATCCGCTGAGCCTTCTCGATAATTCTGCCCTGCCGGACACCTGACGCGGCTTTCTGCGCTTCCGGTGCTCACGGACTAAATGTCCGCTGCGCTCCGGTTCTCGAAAGCCACGCCATCTGCCTCGGCAGGACGAATTCTCAAAAAGGCTCCGTAAATGGAGAAGGACAAAATGGATTTCTCTCCTGACCGGCCAACCTTCTTCGTCAATCCGGACTACCGGTCGATGGCCGGCGCGGCAAAACCGGTGATCGATCCGGCGACGCTGGAAACCGTCGGCGCTATCTCTGCTGCGACAGACGGCGAGATCGATACCGCACTCACGGCCGCGACGAAGGCGCAGGCCGCCTGGAAGAAGCTCGATGCCAAGAGCCGGGCCAAGCATCTGCATGCCGTCGCCAACGCCATCGAGGCGGCGGACTTCACGCGTTGCGCCGAGCTGATGGTGCGCGAGATGGGCAAACCCTACCCCGAAGCGATCGGCGAGATCGCCAATTGCGCGCCGATCTTCCGCTACTATGCCGAGATGGCGCGCGACGATGCCGGCAAGATCGCCGGCACGACGCAGGCCGGTTCGTTCCAGTATGCGCGCTACGAACCTTACGGCGTCTCCGTACACATCATGCCCTACAATTTCCCGATCCTGCTGATGTGCTGGACGGTCGCCGCATCGCTCGCCGCCGGCAATGCCTGCATCATCAAGCCGGCCGAGGCGACGACGCTCTCGACGCTGGACTACATGACCGTGTTCCGCTCGCTGCCAGAGGGGCTGGTCTCCTGCCTGCCCGGCGGAGCGGCCACAGCGCAGGCGCTGATCGCCTCCGACCGCACCCATGCCGTTGCCTTCACCGGCTCGGTCGCCGCAGGCAAGGCGGTGGCGGTAGCCTGCGCCGAACGCATGAAGCCGTGCGTCATCGAGGCCGGCGGCAGCGACCCGCTGATCATAAGCGAGCATGCCCCGCTCGAGATCGCGGCGGCCGGCAGCGTCACCGCCGCCTTCCACCTCACCGGCCAGGTCTGCACTTCGGCCGAGCGCTTCTTCGTCGTCGATTCCGTGCATGACCGCTTCGTCGCGCTGTTCGCCGAAAGGACGCGGGCGCTGCGCATCGGCAACGGCATGGACAAGACCGAGATCGGCCCGCTGGTCAGCGAAAGCGCGCGGACCAAAGTGATGCGCCTTGTGGATGACGCCATTGCCCATGGCGCCAAGGCGGTGACCGGCGGGCGCATCCCGCCGGCGCACAACATCGGCTGGTTCTACGAACCGACCATCCTGACCGGCGTCACCCCTGATATGGCGATCGTGCGCGAAGAGTGTTTTGGACCCGTCGCCGCCATCTGCCGGGTCAGGGATTTCGACGAGGCGATCCGGCTTGCCAATGACAGCCCGTTCGGGCTCGGCGCTTCGGTGTTCACATCGAATCTGGCCGAAGCCCACGAGGCGGCTGAACGGCTCGAAGCCGGCATGGTCTGGGTCAACAACCCGCTGATCGACAACGATGCCCTGCCGTTCGGCGGCTGGAAGGCCTCGGGCCTTGGCCGCGAGCTCGGACGCCAGGGGCTCGACGCCTTCCGCCGCTCCAAAATGGTGATCATCGACCACAAGCCTGCGATCCAGGACTGGTGGTATCCCTATCCCGACAGCTGGTTCCGCGAAACCGGCGGCCGCAAGCACGTCTGAGTGTTTCGAGCCTGGCTATCCCTGGACGCCAGCTCGGTGGCTATCCCTGGATAGCCAGCCCGACCATGAGCGGGAAAAGGCAATGCCGCCGAGTGAAACCCGGCGGCATCTTCTTTGACTGACCACTACCGTTTCGGCGGCGGTTCGTTACGGCGTCGTTTCCGTCTGCATCGCGGCAGCCGTCTGGTCGATCTTGCCGGCAAGGACGTCTTGAGCCCAGGACGTGACCGCGGCGTCGACGGGCTTGTTGGCCATATCCGCCAATGCCGCGTCGAGCGATGCATCATCGGTGCCGACCGCGGCCGCAGCAGCAGCAGCGTTGTCGGCAGCGACCTCGGCCTGCAGAGCAGCTATCTTCCCAGGCAGGGCCGCCTGATCTTCGGGCGACATCGCGGCAATCTGATCGGGTGTCAGGGACGTCAGCGCATCCAGCTTAGCCTGTGCTGCGTCGGCGGCGGCCTGAGCGACCTTGGCTTTGGCGGACTGCGTCACGAATGCCTGAAGGGCGGCGAATTTCTTGCTCTTCGAGTTCATATAGGCATTGATGTTGCGCTTCAGCGAGCTCACCCGGCCAAGCTTGGCGTGGATGTTCTTGCCTTTGGGCACGGACGAGACCTTGGTGGTCTTGTCGACCGTGGTGTCGTCCGCTTTGGCCACCTGGCCGGGGGCCGACGACGACTTGCCGTGCGAAGCGCCGCTCTTGCCATTGCCGCCGCCGTTGCCATTGCTACCGCCGTTGCCGTGCCCGTTGCCTCCGGCATTGCCACCGCCACCGCCGTGCCCATTGCCGGCGAGCGCCGGAGATGCCAGGAGCGCCAATGCGGCAAGCGCCGCCAGCAGAGTTTTCCGGTTTGTCATGGTAATCTCCTCGGGAATCGTCGCCCTGGCCCGACCGCTAAGCGACCGTCCTATGAGGAATTGCTAATAGTGCAGAGTAAACTTTAGACAAATGCTGTCTCAATACGCGATCTGGCACCCGGCCAGAAACTTAACCGACTGATATCAAACACAAATTCACGCTCTTGGACGGCCATGGCACTGAAGTCCCATGCCGGCAGGACTATAGTCCTGCGGGCAAGCAGCGGCATGGGTGAAAGTCTTTGCGTGGTATATCGGACAAGCTTTGAAAACAGGGGAGTTGATAGCGAAAGCAAAAGGCTCAGCCGATACTTTCACCGCCGTCGATTACCAGCGCCTGGCCGGTCATGAAGGATGAACGGTCGGAGACAAGGAACAGGATCGCTTCGGCGATCTCATCGGCGCTGGCCCAGCGGCCCATCGGGATCTTGGTGCGGACATAGGTTTCGATCGCCCCGCGTCCGCCCATCTGGGCGATGAACGGTTCGTTGAACGGCGTGTCGACCCAGCCCGGACAGAGCGCGTTAATGCGGACATTGTGACGGGCATAGTCGAGCGACATCTGCCGTGTCATCGCCACCACCGCATGTTTGGAGGTTGCGTAGGCGATCATCTCGCGGTCGTAGAACACGCCCGAATTGGAGGCGGTGTTGAGGATGACCCCGCCGCCCTGCGCGATCATCGAGGGCATGACCTGTCTCGCCGCCAGGAACTGCGCCCGCACATTGACCCGCCACGAGGCATCCATGCCGCCGACCTCCACTTCGGTCAGCGTGCCGCCGATCTGGATGCCGGCGTGATTGTGCAGGATGTCGATGCGCCCATGCCTGTCGAGCGTGCCGGCAATGAGCTGTTCGACCGCCGCATCATCAGCGACATCGGTCGTGATCGCCTCGGCTTGGCCACCGACCGCGCGGATGTCCGAAGCCGTTGCTTCGCCGGCGGCCTGATCCCTGTCGGCGATGACGACCACCGCGCCTTCCCTGCCCATGATCATGGCGCCGGCGCGCCCGATGCCGGAGCCGGCGCCTGTCACCACGGCGATGCGGTCTTTGAGGATCATGATGCGGCTTTCAGTTCGACGGCTTGCGCTGGCGCAACTGCCATTGGGCAAGCACCACGAGCAGCACGGAAGCGACGAGCACGATCGTCGCGATGGCGTTGATCTCCGGCGTCACGCCGCGCCGGATCGACGCGAAGACATAGATCGGCAGCGTCGTCTGCGCGCCGGCGACGAAGAAGGCGATGATGAAATCGTCGAAGGAGAAGGTGAAGGCGAGCAGGAAGCCGGCAACGACCGCCGGCATGACCTGCGGCAGCACGATCGAGCGGAACGTCGTCAACGGCGTCGCGTAGAGATCGCTCGACGCCTCGACCAGATTGCGGTCGAGGCTGCCGAGCCGCGTGCCGACGATCATCGTCACCAGCGCCATCGAGAACAGCCCGTGCGCCGCGATGATCGAACCGTAGCCGAGCGCCAGCCGCGGCGGCTGGTCGTCCGGCCAGATCGAGGCGAGGAACGGATTGACCACGGTGAACAATTGGACGAGCGCGACCAGAGTCGAAATGCCGATCACGACGCCCGGAACGACGATCGCGGCGCCCAGAAGTGCGTCGAAGACCGCGCGGGTCCGCACGCCGACGCGCGCCAGGCCGAGTGCCGCCGCGGTGCCGCACAGCGCCGCCAGCAAGGCGCTGGTGGTGGCGATGAACAGGCTGTTCTTCAGCGCTTCGACCAGGAACGGGTTCGCCAGTGCCTTGCCGTAC
>NZ_RZPI01000989.1:0-1363 GCF_003998715.1 Mesorhizobium sp. M7A.F.Ca.CA.002.15.2.1 | reverse complement strand
ACCCGCAGGAAGCCGCGCGCCGTGCGCATCGTGTCGCCGCCGCCGTGGTGCAAGTGCGCGGCGCGCTGGCGCCGTTCGAGACGCTGCGGGCGGCTTTCGAAGGCTAAGGTCGGAAAAACTAGGGCAGGCGGAACCTGTATTCCGTGACGTGGTGGTAGATCGCGCCCGGCCACAGCGTTGCTTGCGGGAAATAAGGCCGGTTCGGCGCGTCCGGCCAAATCTGCGGCTCCAGGCAGAAGCCGCAAAAGGCCTTGTAGTTCCGCCCTTCCAGCCCGGTGCGCGGCGTCACATACTGGCCGGTATAGAGCTGGACGCCGGGCTCGGTGGTCCAGACCTCCATCTCGACACCGGAACTGGCGCCTTGCGTCCATGCCGCCTGCTTGAGCGGCCCGCGTGCCGAAGCAAGGCAGAAATTCTGGTCGTAGGGCAGTTGATCACCCTCGGTTTCCATGCGCAGCGGCCGCGCCTGGCGGAAATCGAATGGCGTGCCGTCAACCGGCTTGACCACGCCTGTGGGGATCATGTCGCCATCGACCGGCAGGTAGGCGCCGGCATTCAGCATCATCCTGTGGTCGAGAATGTCGCCTGCGCCGCCATCATCCAGGTTGAAATAGGAATGCTGGGTGAGATTGCACAGCGTCGGCTCCTCGCAGGTGGCGGTCAGCTCGACGCTGAGCGTGCCGGGGATCTTCAGCCGGTAGGTGCAGGTGACGTCGAGCGCGCCGGGAAAACCCATCGTGCCGTCGGGATCGTGCAGCGTCAGCGTGACGAAATCCCTGCCATGCAAGGAAACCGTCCACGGCCGGTGGGAGTAACCTTGCGAGCCGCCATGCAGCGTATGCTTGTCGAGGAAGTTTTGCTCGGTCTGGTAGCGGCTGCCGCCAATGGTGAAGCGGCCGTCGCGGATGCGGTTGGCATAGCGGCCGACGACCGCACCGAAGAAGGCCGTATCCGTCTCGTAGCCTTCCAGACTGTCATAGCCGAGCACCAGCGGAGCATCGTGCCCGGTCAGGCGCAAATCCTGGATGATCGCGCCCAGACCGATGATGTTGGCTGTGATGCCGCCGCCCCTGATCGTGAAGCGACGCACCTGCTCGCCAGCCTGCGTCGTGCCGAAAACCTCGCCGTCCTTCATCGCCATGCCCGTAAATGCCAGTTGATCCAGAAGACTTCGGCTGGTTTTTCCATGAGAGATGGGCAGGCCATCGGCCTCCCCATCCCAGGGATAGCCTATCAGAGGCCGAGGCCGCCGATGCAGACATATTTGGTGTCGAGATAATCCTCGATGCCCTGATGCCCGCCTTCCTTGCCGAGGCCGGATTCCTTGACGCCGCCGAACGGCGCCTCCGGCGTGGTGATGAGG
>NZ_RZPI01000988.1:0-1364 GCF_003998715.1 Mesorhizobium sp. M7A.F.Ca.CA.002.15.2.1 | reverse complement strand
GACGAAGTCAGAACCGGAAATGGTGAAGAACGGCACATTGGCTTCGCCGGCAACCGAGCGCGCGAGCAGCGTCTTGCCGGTTCCCGGAGGGCCGACGAGCAGCACGCCGCGCGGAATCTTGCCGCCGAGCCGCTGGAACTTCTGCGGATCGCGCAGGAACTCGACGATCTCTTCCAGATCTTCCTTGGCTTCGTCGACGCCGGCAACGTCCTGGAAAGTGACGCGGCCATGCGCTTCGGTGAGCAGCTTGGCCTTCGATTTGCCGAAGCCCATCGCGCGGCCGGAGCCGGACTGCATCTGGCGCATGAAGAATATCCAGACGCCGAGGATGAGGATCATCGGCAGCCAGGAGATCAAATAGCCGAACAGCGAATTGGAACCGTCCGTTTCAGGCCGTGCATTGATGGTGACGTTCTTGTCCTGCAGCCGCGAGACCAGCGAAGGATCGCCGGGCGAATAGGTCTGGAAACCGCTGGAATTGTCGGTGTAGGTGCCGCTGATACGAGCGCCAGCAATGGTCACCGTCTTGACCCGCCCCGCCGCGACATCCTGCAGGAACTGCGAATAAGGCACATCGCTGGAAGCCCCTCGCGTCTGCGGCGTCTGGAACAAATTGAACAGGGCTATGAGCAGGACCGCTATGATCGCCCAGAGCGCGAGGTTGCGATAGTTCGGATTCATCAATTGTCCCGTTGGCGTCCGCGAGGCGGACACGCGTCATGAGAGGAAACTTGCGCCTAACATAGGGAGAGCGTCCCCCCTTGCCAAGCAGAACAGCACGTCTGGGTTAAGCTTTCGCGCAACCCTCAGCCGGCACTGTGGCCGCTGAAAGGCAAGGGCGGGACCGGGGCCGCGCCAATCAGCCCGGCGACGGCCCGCGCCAGCGCTAGGTCGAAGGATGGCAGGAAGCGGCCGAAGGGGGCAACGACCGGCCGCACTTCCACCGTCGCGGACTTCAGTCCATATCCAGGCAAACCAAGGCATTCACCGGCCTGCCACACCGCCGGTTCGGCCGCGAGCGCGGCGCGCATCAGGCTCGACGGGGTTTTTCCTTCACCCGTCGCGAGCCGTTTCGCCGCTGCCGTGCCTAACGGGGCAATCAACAATGCGCTGCTGCTGTCGTTCAATGTGATGTGCCGGCGGCCGTCCCACAGGGTGCTGCCGGTGGCGGCAGCGGCGGCGGGCAGTCCGCGCGCCTCGCGGCGCAGGAATATGCCGGAGCGCCGGGAATCGACAACCGTCCGCGACAATGTGGCGCAAAGAAATCCAGCCCTCAGCCGACCGAACAGAGCCTCGCTGCGGGCCTGATCCGGCAGGAAGGCAATCCCGCCGGTCGTGGCCAGAAGGATGCGCAACGCATAGAC
>NZ_RZPI01000987.1:0-1370 GCF_003998715.1 Mesorhizobium sp. M7A.F.Ca.CA.002.15.2.1 | reverse complement strand
CGACGGTGACGACCGTCTTGAAACTCTTGGTCTTGTCGTTCAGCGGCCGGGTCAGATGCAGCACGGAAGGATGCGCCCCGGTGGCGATCTGGCGAAACAGCGACGACGCCGGATCGGGAGCGGCAAGGCTTTCCGGCGCCTGCGCGAAATCCGGGTGCTTCAGCAGATGATGCGCAAGGTGGAAGGCGAGCGTCGCCTTGCCGATGCCGACTGGCCCGGAAAAGATCAGCGCATGCGGCAGCTTGCCGGCGCGATAGGCGGCGGTGAGCACGCCTGCAGCCTGGCCGTGCCCGACCAGAAGGGGCGTTTCGGAGGGCTCCGGCACGCCGTCGAGCGTGTCGTGCTGCTCGGGTGCGATGCGCTCGAAGATCATGCCGGCGTCGCCTGCCTGTCGCGTGCCGGCGCTCTCGCCGCCAGCGCCGCGAACACTGCCGCGGTGACGACGTTCTCAACCGCGTCGGGCTCGGCGGCTGCGTCGACGACGATGCAGCGCTCCGGCTCGGCCTTGGCGATCGCCAGAAACGCCTCGCGGCGGGCCTGGTGGATCGCCAGCGTCTCCTTTTCGAAACGGTCGGCGACTGCCTCGGCGCCGCGCCGCAGCGTTGCGCGCCTCAGGCCTTCCGCTGGGTCGATGTCGAAGATCAGCGTCATGTCCGGCATCATGCCGTTGATGGCGACCTGTTCCAGCGCATCCATGAACGCCGGATCGATGCCGCCGGTGACGCCCTGATAGACGCGTGAGGAATCGAGGAAGCGGTCGCAAAGCACGATGGAGCCACGCTCGACCGCCGGCCGGATCACCTGCTCGACATGATCGGACCGCGCGGCGGCGAACAGCAGCGCTTCCATCTTCGGCCCGAACGGTTCGGCTGCGCCCGACAGCAGCACATGCCTGACCGCTTCGGCGCCCGGCGAGCCGCCGGGTTCGCGGGTAAGCAGCACGTCGTATTTCTTGGCGCGCATCTTCCTGGCCAGCCGCTCGATCTGCGTCGACTTGCCTGCCCCCTCGCCGCCTTCGAAGGTGATGAAAAAACCGCGTGCCAACCGAGAGGCCTTCTTGTCCATGGCTGAATGGGATTGTAGCGCTCTAGATAGTCCGCGTTGGGCCAAACGTCCATGCCGTCGATTTTTTGCCCTTATGCATGCCGTTCCCCAAAACCATGGCTGGTTTTGAGCGACATGCGTTAGCGCAGCCAGCCGATCCCCAGTGCCTTGACGGCATCGAGCGCGCGCTGCGGCAGCGTGCCGACGCCGATCGATTCGGCAGCGAAAAGCGGCGTCTCCTGGCTCAGCGTATCGCCGATCCAGACGCGCAGCGCACCCACCGGCTGCCCCTCCTCCACCGGTGCTGCAACCGGGCCGTCATAGAC
>NZ_RZPI01000986.1:0-1371 GCF_003998715.1 Mesorhizobium sp. M7A.F.Ca.CA.002.15.2.1 | reverse complement strand
GTGCCGTTCAGCTTGCCAGCCCGTTTACAAGTTGCGTGTAGGCGTTCCTGGCGACCTCGTTCAGCCGCTCGCGCGGCAAGGAGCCGACGACGGCGCAGCCATAGCCCTTGTCCAGCCAGTAGACGGCCTCGGGTCCGTCTTGCGTGGCGGCGTAGGTGCCCTTGGCATTCTCCGTCGATGCCGTGGTGACGAACAGCGATATACGCTGCCCATTGCCGTCCTCGTAAAGCAGCATGGCGGCCTTGCTCTCGCCTGCCGGAAGCAACCGGCCGCCGACCAACTGGAAACCGTTCGCGGTCAAGTCGGGTGCCACCAGCTTCAACCCTACCCGGTTGGACAGCCAGGTCTGCAGATGGTCCTTGTCGCTGGCCGGAACCTCGACGGCATGCCGCTTTTCGGCGGCATAGATGACATGGGCCGCGATTGCCTGCTCGGCCAGCCGATCTTCCGCCGGGTCCTCCTGGCCGATGCCGTCGACGCCGGCAAGGTAGCCACCAAGCCCGCCGGCGGCGACCAGCAACACGGCAGCGGCAAGCCACCAGCGCGAGCGTGGCACAGCTGCCTTGACCGGCGCCTCGCCAAGCACGACCTTGCGCAACCGCGCAGGCACGGCTTCGTCCAGCACCCCGGCGAAGGCGGCACGCAGCGCCGCCCGGTCGGCGGTGAAACGGGCGCTCCTGGCTTTCATCTCGGGATTGGCGTCGAGCCAGGCGTCGTAAGCGGCGCGCTCGTCTGCAGGCAGCTCGCCATCGAGCGCCATGTGGATGTCCCGTTCGGAAAAGTCGCGGCGGATCATTTCTCGACGATCCTTATCGCGCGGCGACGCGCCGTATCGTCCAGCAAACCACGCAATTCCTCACGCCCGCGCGCAATGCGCGACATCAGCGTGCCAGCGGGGACGCCCAGAATGTTGGCGGCTTCGGCATAGGAAAAACCTTCGATGGCAACCATGACAAGAGCTGCGCGTCGATCGGGGCTGATCGCCTGCAACGCGTCGATGATCTCGCGCGAGGCGATACTCTCCACCTGCTCTGCCGGCTGGGCAACGGCCTCGCCCGCCTCCAGCGGCAACATCGCCGCCTCGCCGCGGCGGTTCACCTTGCGCATCTGGTCGATGAACAAATGATGCATGATCGTAAACAGCCACCTCCGGGGGCTTTCTCCTGTCTGCCAGTTGTCGAGCCGCACAAGCGCCCGCTCGAGGCAATCCTGGACAAGGTCGTCGGCAGCGTCGCGGTCGCGCAAAAGCGAGCGTGCGTAACGGCGCAGGCGCGGTATTTCGCCAAGGATTGCTGCCTTCTTTTCGTCCATGACCGCTGGTTTCGAGGTCGCCCTTGTTGATCTGGATTGAACGCGCCTTCCGGGCTGTCT
>NZ_RZPI01000985.1:0-1374 GCF_003998715.1 Mesorhizobium sp. M7A.F.Ca.CA.002.15.2.1 | reverse complement strand
TATTCCACCTTTGGCCATCCGCAGGGCGAACGCTCCGAGCGCGTCCAGGAAGCCGTGCGCATCCTCGACAAGCGCCGCGTCGATTTCGAATATGACGGCGAAATGGCCGCCGACGTCGCCCTCAACGCCCGCGCCATGGCGCAATATCCGTTCATCCGCCTGACCGGCCCGGCCAATGTGCTGATCATGCCGGCGTTCCACTCGGCCTCGATTTCGACCAAGATGTTGCAGGAACTCGGCGGCTCGACGGTGATCGGGCCGCTGCTGGTCGGCCTGAACAAGCCGGTTCAGATCGTGTCGCTGAATGCCAAGGACAGCGATATCGTCAACATGGCGGCGATCGCGGCGTACACGGCGGGGACTTGAGGGGCTGGCCTCAGCGGTGAGTCCGCGAGGCGTTCAGCCCGGCGCGAATACGCGCGCGGCCTCGACGACCTCGTCCACCTGATCCTGCCGCAGCAAGTCGATCGGGACGCGGCCGTCGAGCTGCGCCGAGGGCCGCGTCAGCCACAGCCATGCGAGCCTCGGATTGGTGATCAGGGATAGCACGTCGCGAATGCCTGCAACCGGCCGGCCGTCGACGAACTGCGCCAGCGGGAAGACATGTTTGCGGCCGCCCTTGCGCAAGGCGATGACCTCACCCCGCCGCTGCCAGCGGTGCAGGGTCGAGCGGGCGATGCGCAGATGCTCTTCCAGATAGGTCGAACCGGCGACGCGGCCGGCCCAGTCCTCGATCAGCATCGATTCGAGATCGTCGGACTTTGGCAGCGAAGGAGGCTCGACATCGGCCAACGGGGTCGTCGGCGGATTTGTCACGCCGGCAATACCGGCTTCGCTGCGGCGCGCGGCTTCCGCCGCCAGCGCGCGCACGAATTTCGACGCCAGGCCGGGCAGGTCGGCATGGATGGCGTCGATGGCGCGCCGGTGCTTCGGTGACAGCAAGGTGACGGCGGACGCTATGCTGCCGGCGATCTTGCCGACCGAGACCATGGTGGGCTTGTTGATGGCCTCGTCATAGTGGGCAAGTGCACGTTCGACGTCTTCCGCGACCATCTCCGCGAAGTCGTCCTGCTTGAGGCCCTGGATTTGAAATCTGTTCATGCATCTGTCTTCTGGCCGCGCGCTCCCCCTCAGCTGCGGCCGATTGTTGAACTTCTAGTGCGGAAAACGGAAATCGCGGCGGCAACGAATCCTGCCGCCCGACAGCATGCTGTCCAGCATTTCTTGACACCCCAACTGACTGAGGGCGCACCGAAATGTCAGTCGCGGGACGCCCAGATTGCGTGTAGGTGCGATGTATGACAACTGCGCGACGGTGAGGGGCGGCAGCTTGACGGTTGTTAAAGCAATCCCGCCTGCTCAGCCTCGCGGCGC
>NZ_RZPI01000984.1:0-1381 GCF_003998715.1 Mesorhizobium sp. M7A.F.Ca.CA.002.15.2.1 | reverse complement strand
GGCCTTGCGGCCGAGGTCCTCGGGCGCATCGAGATCTGCAAAATGCTGGCGCGAGGAGAATTCATAGTCGCGCTCCATGCCGGTGCCCTCGCCGGCGATAACGCTGGCCGAGCGCGAAAAACGCGAGCCGACATAGTGGCCGAGGAAGCCGTGCGAGGTGGCCAGCACCAGGCCGCCCAGCCCGGCACCGGCGCTGGCGCCGGCCGAATTGGTCACGCCCTT
Organism: Mesorhizobium sp. M7A.F.Ca.CA.002.15.2.1; assembly: GCF_003998715.1. Taxonomy (NCBI): domain Bacteria; kingdom Pseudomonadati; phylum Pseudomonadota; class Alphaproteobacteria; order Hyphomicrobiales; family Phyllobacteriaceae; genus Mesorhizobium; species Mesorhizobium sp. M7A.F.Ca.CA.002.15.2.1. The sequence goes on along the minus strand of NZ_RZPI01000984.1, from coordinate 1,159 downwards.
GACGGCAAGCGCTGCCGCTTCCGCCGCCAATGCGGCTTCCTTCAACTGGTCTGCCGACACTTCGGTGGCGTCGAACAGGTCGAGATCGCGCGTCTGTTTGGCGAGCAATGCCGGATCGGCCAGCCCTTGATAGGGATCCTGCGGCGACACTTTCGCCATCGCCACGGCGCGCTCGGCCAGCGTTTTCGGGTCGGACGCCGCTGTCGCCGAGACACTCGCCACGCGGCCGCCGACGAAAACGCGCAGCGCCACATCCTCGCTTTCGGAAGCTTCGGTAGCCTCGACCTTGCCGAGACGCACCGACACACCGGTCGAGCGGCCGCGCACGGCCACCGCGTCGGCGGCATCGGCGCCGGCCTTTTTGGCAGCCTCGACCAGGGCCGCGACGCGGTCGGTCAATTTTGCTGCGTCTGATATGTCGGTCATGCCTGAAATCCTGCTGGTGCGGCCGGTGTGCGGCCGTTGCCCACCCATCTATTGTTCCGGTCCGGCTTGTGCAATGGCATAGGCTTCAATCAAAATGCAGGGCGGACGGTTCAAACCGCGAACCCTGTGACGCAAAATCGGTTCGCAGCCTGCACGGAGCATTTCGATGACGCCTTTCCATCTCGCCTTCCCGGTCCGTGATCTCGATGAAACCCGCGTTTTCTATGGCGAGGTGCTGGGCTGCGCGATCGGCCGCTCGTCAGCGACCTGGGTCGACTTCGACCTCTACGGTCACCAGATGTCGGCGCATCTGCGGCCGCAGGCCGCACAGGCCCCCAGCGACGGCAAGGTCGACGGCATTGTCGTGCCGATCCCGCATTTCGGCGCGGTGCTCTTGATGGACGACTGGCAGCGCCTGGCGACACGGCTGGAGGCGCGCGACGACATCGACTGGCTGGAACGGCCGATGGTCCGCTTCAAGGGCGAGCCCGGCGAACAGGCAACGCTGTTCATCCGCGACCCCTCGGGCAATGCCTTGGAATTCAAGGGCTTTCGCTCGCTGGAGCAGGTTTTCGCGCACTAGCTCAGATCGAGGGCATCCATCGATCAACGGCCGAAACGGCCCGCCGCGAAAGGTGCGAGCCGAGCCGGATCGCCGCGTCCGCCGATCAAGTCGGCGACCAGCCGCGCGGTGATCGGAGCCAGCGTCAGGCCGAGATGGCCGTGCCCGAAA
>NZ_RZPI01000983.1:0-1382 GCF_003998715.1 Mesorhizobium sp. M7A.F.Ca.CA.002.15.2.1 | reverse complement strand
ACAGCAGCGCGGGGGTGGCCGAGCCGGCCGGGCCAGTGCCGACGATCAGCACGTCGGTTTCGATATCCGCCATCAAATTCCTCCCTCGATCTTCGGACCGGTCAGCCTGCGGCGGACCGGAAACAGGTGCAGGCCATTGCGGGACGCGATCAGGCCCCAGAGCCCCTTTGGCGCAAAAAGCATCACGACAACGGCGATGAGGCCGAGCGTCATCAAGTACCAACTGCCGTAGTCGGCCAGCGCCGAGCGCAGCGCAAAGAAGACCAGCACACCGAGGATCGGCCCCTCGATGGTGCCGATGCCGCCGATGACGACAATAAAGATGACGTTGGCGGTCCAGTCGGTGACGGCAAAGGCCGCGCTCGGCGAGATGCGGGCCGTCTGCAGGAAAATCAGCGCGCCGGTCAGCCCGGTGGCAGCCGCGGCGATCAGAAAGACCGCCCATCTGAGCCGGGCGGTATCGACGCCCACCGATTGCGCCGCGTCGACATTGTCGCGCACGGCCGCCAGCGCCAGCCCGAGGCGGCTGCGCAGCAGCCAGTAGATGCCGCCCGTCACGGCCACGACCAGCGCCAAAGCCAGCCAGTAGGCCATGACATCGCGTGCCGCGGCCTCGCGGACGCCGAACAGCGCCCGGACCGCATCGGTGCCCAGGATGCTGCTCGTCGCCTCGCGCGGCAGCGACGTGCCGGTGCCGCCGCCAAGTGCCTTCCACTGCGCAACCAGCAGGCGCGTCACTTCGGCGATCACCCAGGTGCCGATGGCGAAATACGCGCCCTGCAAGCGGAACGCGAAAAAGGCCGTCGGAACCGCCAGCACCAGTGCCGCAAGGGCGCCCAGCGGGATCGCCAGGACCGGATTCCAGCCGAGCAGGATCACGCCGGCGAACATCGCGTAGGCGCCGATGCCGACGAAAGCCTGCTGGCCCACCGAGACCAGGCCGCCATAGCCCGCCAGCAGGTTCCAGATCTGCGCCAGCGTCAGCATGGTGAGGATGAAGAACAGATCCTGTATGACACCACGCGAGGCCACGGCAGGCAGCGCGAGCGCGGCGACGAGGAAGATCGGCACGATGATCGCGGTCACGGTTCCGGCGCGGGTGCGGGTTGTCAGTCGATACATGCCGGCCCTCAATCCACTGCGCGCGGAAAAAGCCCGCGCGGCCTGAGCAGCATCACGGCCAGGAAGGCGATGTGGCCGGCCAGGATCTGCCATTCCGGATTGAGCGCGGCGCCAAACGTTTGCGCCACCCCGATGATGATCCCGCCGGCAAGCGTCCCCCACAGGCTGCCGAGGCCGCCGATGATCACCGCCTCGAAGGCATAGATCAGCCGCGCCGGTCCGATCGAAGGATCGAAGTTCGCGCGCATGCCGAGATAGAG
>NZ_RZPI01000982.1:0-1389 GCF_003998715.1 Mesorhizobium sp. M7A.F.Ca.CA.002.15.2.1 | reverse complement strand
ATCTGGCGCGCGGCCGCTCGACCTTCATGGTCGAGATGGTCGAGACGGCAGCGATCCTCAACCAGGCCGGCGAGCGCGCACTGGTGATCCTCGACGAGATCGGCCGCGGCACCGCCACTTTCGATGGCCTGTCGATCGCCTGGGCGGCGGTCGAATATCTGCATGAGAAGAACCGCTGCCGGGCAATCTTCGCCACCCATTTCCACGAAATGACCTCGCTGGCCGGCAAGCTGGCGCGTCTCTCCAACGTCACCATGCGGGTCAAGGAATGGGAAAACGACGTCGTCTTCCTGCACGAGGTCGGCAAGGGTGCCGCCGACCGCTCCTACGGCGTGCAGGTGGCGCGGCTGGCCGGCCTGCCGGAAGCGGTGGTCGACCGGGCCAAGGAAGTGCTGCACCAACTGGAAGAGGGCGAAGTTTCGGGCAAGACCAACCGGCTGGTCGACGATCTTCCATTGTTTTCGGTGGCGGTGAAGCGAGAAGCGCCGAAGCCGGTCAAGAGCGACGCGCTGGGGGCGGCACTCGGCGACATCAACCCGGACGAAATGACGCCACGCGAGGCGCTGGAAGCGCTCTACCGGCTGAAGGGGTTGGCGGGGACGTAGTCAGATCATCTCCAACCCGCGCTTGCGCGCTGGTGGCGGGAAGGCGCGGTCGAGATCGGCGATGTCCTGCGGCGCAAGCTTGATGTCGAGCGCAGCGACATTCTGGCGGACATGCTCCTCGCTGCTGGCCTTCGGGATGGCGATGACGCCCTCCTGATGCATCACCCAGGCCAGGGCGATTTGCGCTGGGGTCGCATTGTGGCGCCCGGCGATGGCTTCGAGCCTGGCATTGCGCGCCAACGCACCCTGCTCGACCGGAGAATAGGCCATCAAGGGGATGCCGCGCTGCCGGCTCCAGGGCGCCAGATCGAATTCGAGGCCACGCCGGACCAAATTGTAGAGCACCTGGTTGGTCTGGACATTGCCGCCATCGGGCAGGCCGATCAGCTCTTCCATCTCGTCGGTGTCGAAATTGCTGACGCCCCAGTGGCGGATCTTGCCGGCCTTTTTCAGGGCCTCGAAGGCCGCGACGGTTTCCGTCAATGGCACGCTGCCGGGCCAATGCAAGAGATAGAGATCGATGCGGTCGGTGCGCAGGCGTTTCAGGCTGTTTTCGCAGGCCCGCTGCACGCCCGCGCGCGAGGCGTTCGACGGTAGCACTTTCGAGACCAGGAAGGTCTCGTCGCGGCGCCCGGCAATGGCTTCGGCCACCACCTCCTCGGCACCGCCGCTGGCATACATTTCGGCGGTGTCGATCAACGTGATGCCGAGGTCGAGGCCGAGCTTGAGGGCATTCACCTCATCGGCGCGGCGACGGGAATCTTCGCCCATCTTCCATGTGCCC
>NZ_RZPI01000981.1:0-1389 GCF_003998715.1 Mesorhizobium sp. M7A.F.Ca.CA.002.15.2.1 | reverse complement strand
AAGCCGGACGGCTTGAACATCTCGATCGTCACCTTCAGCGCGTCACCCGGCTCGGCCCCCTCGACGAAGATCGGCCCGGTCACCGGATTGACGGTGGCGAAGTCGAGCTTGGCGACGTCGGCGACCGTGCTGCCGGCCTGCAACTGGCCGCCGGAGGAATCGAGGCACTGGAACTCGATCGTCGAGCCGGGCGCCACCCGCTCGGCCGGGGCAAACGAATTGTCCCAGCCGAAATGATGTTGGCGCCCGTGGATGGTGTAGTCGCAGTTATTGCACATCTTTTACGTACACATTGTCGTAGTTGATCGGGATATGAACCGGGTCGACATAGAGGTTGTCGGCGCCGCCCATGCGCGCCGATTTCATGGTGAAGCGCTGCTCGTTGAAGACCGGCGCCCAGGGCGCGTCTTCCATCACCTTGTCGTAGATGGCGCTCCACATCTTGTCGCGTTCGCCTGATTTAGCCGGGTCGACCACCGAGTCGGCCTCGGCCGCCTTGGCGTCGAGATCCTTGTTGCAATACCACGACCAGTTCCAGCCGCCGGGCACCGCACCGGCGCAGCCGAGGATCGGGCCGTAGAAGTTCGACGGATCCGGGAAGTCGGCGATCCAGGCCATGCCGCCGGACCAGATCATCGGTGCGCCGGCCTTGTCGCCGCCGGCGGCAATCACGTTTGCCTGCGCCAGCGACTGGATGCTGGCCTTGATGCCGATCGCCGCCAGATCCTGCTGGATCGCCTGGGCGATGCGCGGGTTGGGATCGGTGTTCATGGCAAACAGCTGTGTCTCGAAGCCGTCGGGGTGGCCAGCCTCTGCGAGCAGCGCCTTGGCCTTGGCGACGTCATAGGGATAGCCCTTGTATTCCTTGTCGTAGCCCGGCATCGACGGCGGCAGCGGCTGGTTGGCCGGCACGGCGCGGCCGTTGATGATCTGGATGACGCGCGCCTTGTTGATCGCCATGTTGACTGCCTGGCGCACCTTAACATTGTCGAACGGCGCCATGGTGGTGTTCATGGTGACATAGCCGGTGTGCAGCTGGCCGCCTTCGACGACGCGTGCCTTCTGCTCGGGATCGGCCATCACCTCCTGGAATTTTGCTGGCGGAATGCCGTCGCCGGGGACGTCGATCTCGCCCTTCTGCAGGCGCAGCAGCGCCACGATCGGCTCCTGGCCGATCTCGAAGGTGATCTTGTCCAGATGCGGCAGGCCCTTGTGCCAATAGTCCGCATTGCGCTCGAAGACGATGCGCTCGCCGAGCGTCCACTCGGCGAGCTTGAAGGCGCCGGTGCCGACCGGATGCTTGCCGAAATCGGCGCCGTATTTCTCGACCTCTTCCTTCGGCACGACATGGGCGAAGTTGATGGCCATCACATGCAGGAAGGTGGCGTC
>NZ_RZPI01000980.1:0-1391 GCF_003998715.1 Mesorhizobium sp. M7A.F.Ca.CA.002.15.2.1 | reverse complement strand
GCGGTGAATGGCAGGCTGGATTTCTGGCTGAACGGTGTCGCCGGCCACACGCCACCCTTGCCTGCCCGGTCTTTGGCTGCGCCCTCCTTGTCGGCTAGAAAGGCGGAGTCGCCGAACAGCGCCACCGCCAGGGGATCGAGGTCGAGTTCGTCGAGCGCCAGCGCCCCGGCCAGATGTGGCACGCCGTCCTTTACATCGATATTGACGTCGCCGGACACCGCCGCTTCGTTGATGGCGCCGCTGAGTTCGTCCAGCACCAGCAGGCCGTTGCCGTAGTCGCCCTGCGCGGCGAGCGACGTCGACATGCCCGCCCCCATGCCTGGCAGGCCGATGCCCGACGTCATCAGCCACGGCTCGATGTCGGCGGCATCGAGGCTGAGCTTGCCCTTGGCGGCGAGGCCTTGCGGCGTGTCGGCGATCGTTCCCTCGAAACCGGCCTTGAAGTCATTGCCGGCAAGGCTGAAATTCGTCGCCAGGCCGCCGCCAAACGTGCCCTTGGCCTGAATATCGGTGTTTGCCTCGCCCAGCATGCCGAGCGGCAGCGCCGGCAGGCCATAGAGCGCCAGCAGCGCGGTGGCATCAGGGTTCTTGGCGTTGAAGGTCAGCGCCACCGGCGCTTCGAGAAGCTTGTCCACCACGCCCTTCCCCGACAGCGACGCCGAAAAGGCCGAGCCGCCGGCCTTGCCTTGCCCGCTTACCGCCAGGCCCGTGGTGCCGTCGCCATTGTCGGCTGCACTCGCCACCAGGTCGATGCGCGCATCCTGGAACAGCTCGGGATAGGCAGCAGCACGGCTCGACAGTCCCCTGAGCACGGCACTGTCGGGATAGTGCTGGGCGGCGACATCGATCAGCGGCTTCAGATCGACGGCAACCACCGACGCATCGAGCTTGCCGGTCGGGCTCGCGGGGAAATCCTTGATCCGGCCGGTGGCGCTGATCGAGGCGCCGGCCAGCCCGCCCACCGAAAGCCGGTCGATTTCGAGCAGCCCGTCGCGCAGCCTGAGCGCCGTGTCGACCGTGTCGGCGGTCAACCCACCGGCGTTGACCGGCCCGGCCTTGATCTGGAAATCGAGGTCGCGGTCGGCAAAGCGATTGGCGCCCTTGTCGCTGACGAAGATCGAGGCGAAGGCCGCCAGCCCGTCGACATCGAGATCACCGCCTTCAAGCCGCATCAGCACCGAGGGCTTGGCATCGTCGGGCTGGCTGGAATCGATGCGGCCGGAAAACTTCGCCTTGCCCAGGATCAGTTCGAGATCGCTGAAGGCCTGGCGCTTCTGCGAGAGGTCGACCTTGGCCTTGAAGCCGGCGGCCGGCAGGCGGCGGATCGCCTCGTCGACATCCTTCGACAGCCAGGCGGCAAAGCCGGAAGGTTGGGCCACGGCCAGCAGCAG
>NZ_RZPI01000097.1:0-11662 GCF_003998715.1 Mesorhizobium sp. M7A.F.Ca.CA.002.15.2.1 | reverse complement strand
CTATGGGCTGGCCTTCGCCATTGCCGCGTCGCTTGCAGGCCTCGCCGGCATCTTCATGGGCGGCTATCGTTTCATGTCGCCGGTGATGGGCAGCGACCCGCTGCTCAAGGCGCTGATCGTCGTCGTCTTCGGCGGAATATCGAGCATCTCGGGACCGATCTTCGCCGCCTATCTGATCGGCTTCTTCGAGGCCGCCTGCAGCTATTATTTCGGCCTGTACTGGACGCCGGCGCTGCTGTTCGGCGTGCTGATCCTGACCCTGATGGTGCGCCCCGAGGGCATCTTTGCCAGCCGCTCCCGAGGCCTAGCATGACCGACACGACATCGCCGATCACCCTTAGCCACACAGAGGCGGCAACCCCGATCGCTCCCGGCCGCACGCCGTGGAAGCAGGAGGCCATCGGCTTCGTGCTCGGCTTCGCCTTTCTGGCACTGCTGCCGCTGATCTTCGGCGACACCTATGCCCGCCACATTCTGATCATGGCCTTCATCTATGCGATCGTCGCCTCGAACTGGGACCTCAGCCTCGGCTATGGCGGCGTCTTCAATTTCGGCCATCTGGCGCTGTTCGGCATCGGCGTCTATGCCTACAGCCTGCTCACCAAGCTGGCCGAATTCGACCCGTGGATCGCGCTGTTTGCCAGCGGTGTCATCGCCACCCTGGCGGCGATCCTGGTGACCATCCCGATCCTGCGGCTGAAGGGCATCTACATCATCCTGGTCACTTTCGGCTTCGCGCAGCTGGTGATGCAAGTAATCATCAGCCAGTCCGCCATCACCGGCGGCACGCAAGGGTTGGTGCGCATTCCCGGGCTATACGTGTTCGACCACAACATGGTCCGTGACGGCAAATCAGCCTATTTCTACATCGCGCTGGCGCTGCTGGTGGCGAGCACCCTGTTCCTGCGCGTGTTCGTGCGCTCACGCACCGGGGCCAGCATCGTCGCCTTGCGCGACAATGAGGAATACGCCATCAGCCGCGGCGTCTCGATCGTGCGCCAGCGCATGCTGACGCTTGCCGCGAGCGCCTTCTTCACCGGCATCGCCGGCGCCTTCTACGCCGCCTACCAGCGCAATGCCTCGATCGACGTCTTCGGCATGAGCCTTGCGACCATCATCCTGTCGATGGTGCTGCTTGGCGGCACCAGCACTATTTACGGCGCCATCATCGCCTCTTTCGTGCTGACGATCTTCGCCGAATGGATGGCCGATTTCGGCGCGTGGCGGCCGATGATCACGGCGGTGCTGATCATCGGCGTGATGCTGGCCTACCCGAGCGGCCTGGTCGGCATGATCAAGGCTTCATGGGGCGCCGTCGCCGGACGCCTGAAGCGCCCGGCCTGACCGTTTCGGACTGGCGGCTCCGCCTCAGCGGATGCCGCACCAGTCGATGACCGAAGCGGCGATCACCTTGGCGGTCTCGACCACCGATTCGACTTCGACATACTCGTCGGAACCGTGAAATCCGTCGCCTGACGGGCCGAAGATGACACCGTCGACGCCGGCGCCGGCATAGTGCGCGGCATCGCACACGGCGACGAAGCCACGCGCCTGCGGCGCCTTGCCGACCATGGCCTTGCGCTTCATCAGCGATCTCACCAGCGGATGGTCGACCGGCGTGTTCATCGGCGGAAAATGCAGCCCGCCGAGCTCCCATTGGATCGCAGGCGGGTTGTCGCGCAGCCACGCATCGGTCTGCGCGAAATGGTGGACGAACGCCTCGAAATCGCGGCGGTAGTCGGCCGAATTCTCGTCGGGCAGGAATTTCATGTCGAGATCGAGCACCGCGACATCGGGAATGATGGCCGGGTTGGTCATCACGGTCGGCAGGCCGTGCTCGCCAAGGCCGGTGCCGCCATGCATGACGCCGATGTTGATGGTGTTCATGCCGAGCGGCAGCAGCGGATGCGATTTTGCTCGCGTCCGGTCCAGCTCATACTGGCGCACGGCGGCAATGAAGCGGGCGGCGATCTCGATCGCATTGACGCCCGGCTCCAGCCGGTCCTTGTCGTGGCGCTGCGGATAGATCTCGTTGTAGCGCAGCGCCGAATGGGCGTTGCGGCCACGGATCGTCACCCGCGCCCATTCCAGCCCGCCTTCGACCGGCAGGACATCGCCCCAGGTCGGTTCGGCGACCAGCACCGCCTTGGCGAGCTTGCCCTTCTTCACCGCGTCCATGGCGCCGAAGCCGCCGGCTTCCTCGTCGACGACCGAGTGGATGGCGAGCCGGCCCTGCAGCGTGATGCCCGCCTTGCGGATCGCGCGCGCGGCGGCGATGCAAGCGGCGACGCCGCCCTTCATGTCGACGGCGCCGCGGCCATAGAGCCGGCCATTGGTGATTTCGCCGCCGAACGGATCGACCGACCAGTCCTTCATCGCGCCGACCGGCACGACGTCGATATGGCCGCACAGGATCAGGCTGCGGCTCTCGTCTCCCGCCCATTCGCCGACCAGATTGGGCCGCCCGGGCAAGGCATCCCATTGCTCTGTCCTGAACCCGTCCTGCTTGAGGATCGGTTCGAGCAGCGCCTGGACATCCGCCTCGCGGTTGATCGCCGGATTGGGCTCGAATTTGGGGTTGACCGAAGGGATGCGGACCATGTCGCGGGTCAGGCCGATCAACCAGTCGCGATCGGTCTCGATCTCAGCCTGCACGGCGTCGATGATGGTCTGGTTGTCGGGCATTGTCGCTTCCTTTTCTGCGTCGCGGCGCTTTGCATCGCTGCACTGAGCGCAACGACACTATTTCCTTGTGGCTTTGGATTTGGCGGCGTCGTCGGCCGATGACGATAGGACGGTATCGAGCGTGACCGCGTTGGCGCTGCGGATCTTCTCGATGTCCTCGATGCGCTTGCGCACCCCGGCGCCATGGCCCTCCAGCGCGTGGGCAAAGACGGTTTCCATCTGGGCAACGGCCGTCGCCAGCGTGTCGAACGGCGAGTTGGCGTCGATCGCCGCGACCATGGTCAGGTCCGCGATGTCAGATATCGGCGACAGCCAGACATCGGTGAACAGCAGGATGGAGACGCCGCGCTCCTTGGCCTGCTGGGCAAAGCTCACCACGTCCGACTGGTAGCGCCGGTAATCGAACACGACGAGGAGGTCGCGCTTGCCAAGGTCGATCAACAGGTCGAAATCGGCGGGACTCAACGAACCGATGTCGCGCACGCCGGAGCGGAACTGCAGGAGATAGCCGGCCAGCATGGAGGCGATATGCCGGCTGAACCGGCCGCCCAGCAGCACGACCTGGCCCTTGCTCTCGAGCAGCATGTTGACAGCGCGCGTGTAGGCCTGCACCGGCACAGCCGTGCGCGTACGCTCCAGGCTGTCGGAAACCGAATGGAAATAGGCAAGTGCGGTGCCTTCGCTGGAGCCGCCCGGACGCTTGGCCTCCATCATCAAAAGCGGCGAATGCAGCCTGGATTCGACTTCGGTGAGCAGGCGTGCCTGGAAATCGGCAAAGCCGACATAGCCAAGCTTGGTCATCAGCCGCGTCACGCTCGGGTCGCTGACGCCGGCGCGCCGTGCCAGCCGGGTTGCGGTGCCCAGCCCCGACATCGGGTAATCGGCGAGCAGGACCTGGACGATCTTCTCTTCCGCGGAGGTGAACGCCACGGTCGTGTTGGCCAGTTCTTCGCGGATCGACATGGTCATCGCCTATCGCTGACGGAAGATGATTATCTTACAATTTTGTGAAATGGTGTCAAATCTGGAAAAAGTTTTACAGGATTGAATCTAGCCGCGTAGATCGCCCGCATCCGCCAGAATCCAATCCTTGCTCACTGCCATATGCACTTTCGATCTCGCTTGAGTATCTTGGCGGCGAGCCTGGTTCTCACGGACCCCGTTTCGGGGCCGGTTGTTACGGACGTGAAGTGAGGGTCATAACCTCAATCCAAAACCCCATCAAAGCGTCATTGGTGAACTGGTGCCCGCCGAACACGGATCGTGACGAAGCTGAACTGGCATTCGAACTTTTTCGCCAGTTGATGCATCTTAAGTCCATGGGCTACGAAACTCATATCGTGCCGAGTGATGCCGAACTGGCCCTTGCCGCTCGGGGCGGCGATTGTGGTTGCCTCGGCCTGCTGCTGGAACGTCATCGCGCACGGCTCTATGCGATAGCGCTGAACATGCTCGGCTATGGGTCGGACGCCGAAGATGCTGTGCATGAGACTTTCCTGATCGCGCTGAGGCGCATCGGCGAACTCAAGGATCCGCAAGCCGTCGGTGGCTGGCTTCGCACTGTGTTGCACCGCTGTTGCCTGCAACAATTGCGTCGACGACGACGCGAGATCTTGACCGCCGACATTCCAGACCGCCCAGACGAACGCGCAAGCATTGAGGAGCGGCTGGAGAAAGTCGCGCTTCGCGAATGGGTTTGGGACGCGCTACGCAAGCTTCCCGAGCCGCTGCAGGCTACCGCCATGTTGCGCTATTTCGGAAGCTATCAGTCTTACGAGGAACTGGCCGCCATTCTGGGTGTCCCGATTGGGACGGTTCGCAGTCGTTTGTCGCAAGCCAAACGCAAGCTTGCCGAGATGCTGCTGGAAACGGCGGGCCTTGCCGACACAGAGGCTCGCTCGCAGTCTCGCGAGCGCCAGCGATTCTACTCCGAAATTTTCAATGGGCTCAACCAGCATGGCGAGCGTGACCGCTTCCTTGGGCACTTTGCAGAGGACCTGCATCTTGTCCGCGGGACGAGCAAACCAGTGCTGGGTCGCTCATTCCTTGCCTGGGAAGTCGACGCCGACACGGAAGCCGGCGTCCGCCTGGAACCGCAGCGCATTCTCAGCGCCAGCCAGGTCACCGTGATCGAGGGACTATTCGTCAATCCGCCGGAAGACCCTTTCCACTGCCCGCCGGGTGTCGTCCTGGTGATCTTTCAGCGAGACGGCAAGGCCCGACGCTTGCATCTTCATCTTTCGCCGCGTCCGCCTAGAATCGACGACGACTGATCGAACTTTTTCTCCCGTCCGTGACTCCTTACAGCACGCGGGCATCATCTGGCCCGGACGCAAATGGTTCCAAAGAGGAGAGAGATCATGTTCGCCTTCGCAGTTTCCCATGTTGCTTCCATCGCACACCACGGCGAGCTCGGGCCCAGCCGCTCGCGCCGCCTCCTTCACACGGCGTTCGCATCGACTGTCGTCTGCGCCACATTGTTGTCATCAGGCTTAGGCTGGGCCGGTCAAGCTGAGGTCGACGCCACCTATAAGGACGTCGAGCGGACGCTCGGCTCGGTGCCGACCTTTCTCCATCAGGTTTCAAAAGCAGCGCTGCCGGGCGCCTGGGCAGAGGTGAAGGCTCTGCAGTTCTCCAGCGAAACCGCCCTGCCGCCGAAGGTCAAGGCTCTGATCTCGCTCGCCGTCTCCGCACAAATTCCCTGCCAGTATTGCATCTGGGAAGACACCGAGAGCGCAAAACAGGCGGGCGCAACGGAGGACGAGATCGAAGAGGCCGTCGCTATCGCCGCTCTGTCACGGCACTGGAGCACGATCTTCAACGGCATGCAGGTCGACTTTGAGACCTTCAAGAAGGATCTCGGCGGCGACGCTCAGGCTGCCGCGCCTGCCAAGTAGCGCGAGCCTTGTCGGCACATTGTCGGGATTGGGGCCAGGCCGCGGCAACCATCGTCGGCATCCGCGGACCGGAATAGGGAGTGGAATTCTCATTTTACAGGGAGGTAAAGATGCCAGTAGTCTTCGGAGAAACCGTCAGCACAGTCAAAGATATCGTGTCCGTGCTAAAGAAACACGGTGACGCGGTGCGTGGCACCTATCGTGCCCGCTACCGCTTCGACCCGCAATCAGGCGATCCTTACACAACACCGCTACTGGAGCGACCGGCGAGCCTCAAGGACAATTCGCCGACCGCCGTCTTTCCCTGGGAGCAGATCTTTGCCGCGGCGGCTGTGTGCGCCGGCTCGGATTATCCGATGCTGGCAGCGCATGCGGGGGTCGATCTTCGTTCGGTCGATTTCATCGCGGAAGGCGTGTTCGACCCGCGTGGCGAGTTCGACGGACTTGATGGGCTCACGGCGCCCGTGGACGCCCGGCATTGCTACGTGTCCCTGCACCTCAGCGCGACCGTGTGTTCTTCGGCGCCCCGCGCCGATCTGGAGAAAATTCATGAGCGCGCGATCTCGCACAACATGGTGCTTGGCGCCCTTAGAGGAATTCCCATGACCAGCGAATTGGTGATTCACCAGGCGTGATCCTTGTCGCAGAACTCGCCCGCTGGGCGGTCTGTGGCTTAGTCCCGCCGGTTGCGGCCGGCGGGCCAAATGTGCCTCGTGCACGTTTGCGCCACCACGATCCTGGCAATTTCGCGGGGCGATCTGCTCGAAAGGCAACGGATGGCGGCCGACAGCAACGAGCCGACTGCCCGCTGCAGTAGCGCGCTGCTCGCCAAGTGTTATAGCGCGGAAGGGTTCGGCATTGCGAACCCCGTGACCGCCCCGGCCATCGATATGGCGCAACACATTTCGATACTGGATCGAACGGTGCTTTCGCCCTCTATTTGAAACTGGCGATGGGCAGGAATTTCACCGCGGAGCCGGTGAAGCGGCGGTGATCGGACGTCCGTCCCCGCGGTTGGAATCCATCGAGATAGACATGCTCCGGCGCCGTGCGGATGAAATTGGCGGCAATCATGGGCGCCCCTGTTGATGCGGCCCCACCGGTAATAGCGCGATCTGCCTCGGAATCGGGGCGCCGCTGGACACGATCGGCCTTGGGGTTCGTCCTGACGCGATCTTCTGGCTTTGACGCCGGCGCCGCGATCCGCTCGCCGGCCAGCCCGTCGTCGGGGTGATGCATGGCCAGCAAGACACCGATGGCATCGCCAGATTTGGCTGCTTCCAACTGGCGCGTCGGGCTTGACTGGCTTTCCGGCCGCCATGTCGGCAATGGGACGTTGAGCGCCATCATCTCCGGCGCGACGCTCGTGGCAGCGGCATCGGCATTCGCGGCGTCCGGCTTGGCAACGGCCAGCTCGGCCTGCGCCGTGGACGCGCCGGCGATTGCCAACGGTGCGGTTTCCGGGGTGGGAACGGGTGCCGTGAACTCGGCGCGCGGTGCGAAGGCCGGCAGCGGCACTGAGCCCGGCGCCATCGCCATGACGATCGCTTCAGGCGTCTTCCCCTTCTGCCCGGCAAGCGGTTCTTCGCCTGGATCGCTGCCAGCAATCTGGATGTCAGCCCGCTGGGCATCCTGCGGCGGCACGATAGCGATACCCTGTCCGGCCGGTCTGGGTTCGACGGACCTCGCCGGTTTGCGTGGCGCCGGCACCGCTTCGGCGACATCATCGGACTCGTCTGCGCCGCCCCCGCCCAAGAGCGTCGCCAGCAGGCCACGCGGCCTGCGTTGGCCGCCGTCGACGCTTGCCAGCTCGATGTTGGGCGTGCCGGCGCCCTTGCGCGATTTGTAGGCGGCAAACGCCTGCTCATAGCCGGGCAGCGGTTTGCCGTCGCTCGGCACATGCAGTGTGTTGCCGTTCGGAAATACCTTGGCGAGTTCCTGGCGGCTGATGCCCGGCCAATGCCGCACATTGCCGACATCCATGTGTATGAAAGGCGAACCGGAGGTGGGGTAATAACCCACGCCGCCGCCCTGCATTTTGAGGCCGATGTCGCGCAGTTTCTTCAGCGGCACATCCGGCAGGAAGAAGTCCATCGCGCGGCCAACCATGTGTTGGCTCTCCCGGGCCACACCCTTCGAGCGGCTGCGCAGCATGGCGTTCGTCGCCGGCGAACGATAGGCGCTGACCACATGGATATAGGCTGTCGAGCCGCTGGCGCGATAGGCCTGCCAGACAAGATCGAGCAGGCGCGGATCCATCTTCGTCGGTTCGTTGCGACGCCAGTCGCGCAGCATGAGATTGATCTTCTTCAATCCCGCCGGATCATAGCGCCCATTGCGCTTGAAGACGATTTCAGCCTTCTCGCCCGTATGGAGATGTTGAATCCTCAAAGCACGCGTCTCCGCGAACGCGCCGGTAGCGCACAGGCAAAGGAACGCTGCGATGATGGCAGGCAGGGTCCAAAGACGGGAAGCACCGGGGGCGTTTTGCACGTTTTCGCTCACGTTCATGCCTTGCACGTTCTTTTGTTTCGGGCGATTTAGATTTCCGCCCAGATCAGGAGCCTTTCGGCCCTCTTCCTGACAAGCATGGATCTGACCGGCGAAGACGGGCATCCATGCCACAATACGTCATGTCGATGAATAGCATCTTGGTTAATGAATCGTGTCTTGCCGGAATGCGCTTCGGCTGGATTTGCCTGTGGCAGCCATTTTCTGAAGCAATGAACCGCTGATCGGGTCTGCCGGCACGAGGGCCGCGCCATCCCATGTACCCGCCTCGCCCTCGCAAATGCAGAGGACGATCGTGCGGCAACAGGGATGTTGGAAACTGGTGCTGCGAGAGAGGATTGAACTCTCGACCTCTCCCTTACCAAGGGAGTGCTCTACCACTGAGCTACCGCAGCCGCTGATGGCGGGGCTTCTGCCATATCGAACCGGCAAGCGCAAGGCCAAGTGCAACGCTTCTGTGAAAGGCTTTGCCGGATGGCTTTTAATGACATGGCAGTGCCACAATGTTGGCTATCCCTGAACAGCAAGCTGGTGGGTCGCCGGCGGGATGGGCGATGGACGACAAGACAATTCCAGTGAAAAAGGATGGTCCACCGAAAAGCAGCGCAACAATCCGCAAGGATCGGCTCGCCGAGCAATTGCGCGCCAATCTGCAGAAGCGCAAGGCGCAGTCGCGCTCGCGGCGGACCGGCGAGGCCGACCTGCGTCCGGACGGGCTCGCTGCATCGAAGAAAATACAAAAAGATTAACTCAAATAGGTCACTCTTGGCCTGGGGTGGGCGAAATCCTATTTCTTGAACCAGATTGGCCAATGGTCTAGACGGGCCGCTACTCAAACGATTGAACCGGCCCTTTTTTGGCCGAGAGGGACGTTCTTCCATGGATCGCATCAGAATTGTCGGGGGCAACAAGCTCTCCGGAAGCATTCCGATCTCGGGCGCGAAAAACGCGGCGCTGCCTTTGATGATCGCCTCGCTTTTGACCGACGACACACTGACGCTGGAAAACGTGCCGCATCTGGCCGATGTTGAGCAGCTGATCCGCATCCTGGGCAATCACGGCGTCGATTATTCGGTCAATGGCCGCCGCGAGAAGCAGAATGAGGGCTATTCGCGCACCATCAACTTCTCCGCCCGCAACATCGTCGACACCACAGCGCCCTACGAGCTGGTGTCGAAGATGCGCGCCTCGTTCTGGGTGATCGGCCCGCTGCTGGCGCGCATGGGCGAAGCAAAAGTGTCGCTGCCGGGCGGTTGCGCCATCGGCACGCGGCCGGTCGATCTGTTCCTCGAGGGCCTCCAGGCGCTGGGCGCTGATATCGACGTCGACACCGGCTATGTCATCGCCAAGACCCGGAATGGCCGCCTTGTCGGCAACCGCTATATCTTCCCGAAGGTCTCGGTCGGCGCCACCCATGTGCTGATGATGGCCGCGGCACTCGCCAAGGGCGAGACGGTGCTGGAAAATGCCGCCTGCGAGCCCGAGATCGTCAATCTGGCCGAGTGCCTCAACGCCATGGGCGCGAAGATTTCCGGCGCCGGCACGCCAACCATTGCCATCGACGGCGTCGAATCGCTCTCCGGTGCGCGCGTGCGCGTCATTCCCGACCGCATCGAGACCGGCACCTATGCGATGGCCGTCGCCATGACCGGCGGCGACGTCGTGCTCGAAGGCGCGCGTGCGGACCTGCTGCAGACCGCACTGGACGTGATCGCCCAGACGGGTGCGGAGATCACGCCGACCAATTCCGGCATCCGGGTGAGGCGCAACGGCGCCGGCATTTCGCCGGTCGACGTGACGACAGCACCCTTCCCGGCCTTCCCGACCGATTTGCAGGCGCAGTTCATGGGCCTGATGACCATGGCCAAGGGTAAGTCGCGCATCACCGAGACGATCTTCGAGAACCGCTTCATGCATGTGCAGGAACTGGCGCGGCTCGGCGCTCACATCACGCTTTCGGGCCAGACGGCGATCGTCGACGGCGTGCCGAAGCTGAAGGGCGCGCCGGTCATGGCGACCGATCTTCGCGCCTCTGTCTCGCTGGTCATCGCCGGCCTGGCGGCGGAAGGCGAGACCACGGTCAACCGCGTCTACCACCTCGATCGCGGCTTCGAGCGGCTGGAAGAAAAGCTGTCCAACTGCGGCGCGGTGATCGAACGGATTTCGGCGTAGCCCGCGACCTCGGCTCCTCTCTAGCAGCGCAGGAGATTGGCGAAATCCTTCGCGGCAGCGTCCTTCTCCCCGTCACTATCCGGGGAGAAGTGCCCGGCAGGGCGATGAGGGGCAGCGCAGAGCTGCAGCTGTTGGTGCGGTTGCACCGATCGCCAAGACCGCCTAACAGAAGGCTGAACAATCAACCTTCAGGTGCGAAATCCGTATGACCGCCCTTAAGCTTATCGCGCTCGACGACCAGGATCTGAGCATCGTTTCGGCTCATGTCCAGGATGCCGTGCTGAAAGTCAGCGACCTCGAATTCCTCCCCGCGGCCAAGCGTTTCCTGCTGACCATGAACCGTTTCGTCTGGGAGGCAAAATCCGGCCTGTTTCGCCAGCATAATGAGCGACGGCAGGCCGTGCTGCATTTCGACCGCGTGCTCGGGGCCAAGACCAGCGGTATTGACCGCGACAAGCCTGCCGAAGTCCTGTCGCTGCTGGCGATCAGCTTCATCGAGATCAGCAAGCCGGCCGGCATCGTCGAGCTGATCTTCTCGGGCGGCGGTGCGATCATGCTCGACGTCGAGTGCATCGAGGCCCGTCTTGCCGACATCGGCGGGGCGTGGGAAGCCACCTCGCGCCCCATCCACAAGGCCTGAGCGTCCGATGGCCATCACGCTTCGTCAGTCCGATGCCGATTTCGAGCAACGTTTCGCCGCCTTCCTCACGACCAAGCGGGAGGTCTCCGCCGATGTCGATGCCGCGGTGCGCGACATCATCGCGCGCGTGCGCGCCGAGGGCGACGCGGCACTGATCGACTATACGCGGAAATTCGATCGCGCCGATTTGACCGGCCTCGGCATTGCCGTGTCTAAGGAAGACATCGCAACCGCCTACGAAACGGCCGACCCAAAGACGATCGAGGCGCTGGAGTTCGCGCGCGACCGCATCCGCTCGCATCATGAACGGCAGCGGCCGAAGGACGATCGCTATACAGATGCCGCCGGCGTCGAGCTCGGCTGGCGTTGGACGGCGATCGAGGCCGTCGGGCTCTATGTGCCGGGCGGTACGGCGAGCTATCCGAGCTCGGTGCTGATGAACGCCGTGCCGGCCAGAGTGGCCGGCGTCGAGCGCATCGTCATGGTCGTGCCGGCGCCGGGCGGCATCATCAATCCGCTGGTGCTGGTGGCAGCGGACATATCAGGCGTGTCCGAAATCTACCGCGTCGGCGGCGCGCAGGCGATCGCCGCCCTCGCCTATGGCACCGAGACAATCCGGCCGGTCGCCAAGATCGTCGGCCCGGGCAATGCCTATGTCGCGGCAGCCAAGCGCCAGGTTTTCGGCACCGTCGGCATCGACATGATCGCCGGGCCATCGGAAGTGCTTGTCGTGGCCGACGGCAGCAACGATCCGAAC
>NZ_RZPI01000979.1:0-1392 GCF_003998715.1 Mesorhizobium sp. M7A.F.Ca.CA.002.15.2.1 | reverse complement strand
GTTCCGGCATCGGCAGGGCCGAATGGGCGGCGCGCATGTCTTCGACCCTGGCCAGCACATCGGCGGGGAAGGGCGCCACCTTCGGCCCGGACATGTCGACATGCAGCGACAGCGATTCGGAAGTCGCGGCCAGCCAGCCGTCGACATGGCGGATTTCCTGATAGGCCCGCAGCCGCTTGTCGTCATGGTCGATGAGCTGGAAGGAGACCGTGACCTTGTGCTCGAGATGCAGCTCCTGCACGTAGCAGACATGGACTTCGGCGGTGTAGATGGTGAGGCGGCGATCCCTGGCATAGTTCGGTCCCATGCCCATTGCCTCGAAGGCGTCGTCCGAGCAGCGGTCGAACAGCACGTTGTAATAGGCCATGTTGAGATGGCCGTTGTAGTCGATCCAGTCCTTCTCGATGTCCATGGGTTTCGAGACGAAGGGAGTGGGGATGGGCATCGAAACTTCCTTGTTCTGGTGCTGGACAGAGCGTGGCTCCGGAGACTCTATTTGTTCTGACGCAATTTCGGACGGAAAACCGCTTCACACTTTTCCTGGAATTGCTTTACGCATCCATAGACGCATAACAAGCATGGACGCTGGTCCATTCGCGGAGGAATTCATGGCTCTGAGCGACCTCAACCCGGTCGAACGCAACGAGGAAGGCATCGCTGCGGTGCTCGGGATCCTCAAGCAGCAGCTCGGCGAGCGATTCCAGACCGGCCAGGCGATCCGCTCGCAGCATGCACATACCACCACCTACATTCCGACGCAGGCACCGGATGGCGTTGCGTTCCCCGAGACGACGGCCGAGGTGCAGGAGATCGTGCGCGCCTGTGCGGCGCACCGCGTGCCGGTGATCGCCTTCGGCGTCGGCTCCTCGCTGGAGGGTCACACCAACGCACCGGGCGGCGGCATATCGGTCGACACATCGCGCATGAACCGTATCCTGGCGGTCAATCCGCAGGATCTCGACTGCACGGTCGAACCCGGCGTCACCCGTGAGGATTTGAACCGGCATCTGCGCGACACCGGCCTGTTCTTTCCGATCGATCCCGGCGCCAATGCCTCGCTGGGCGGCATGGCCGCAACGCGGGCCTCCGGCACCAACGCGGTGCGCTACGGAACGATGCGCGAGAACGTGCTGTCGCTGACCGCCGTCATGGCCGACGGCGAAACGGTGACAACCGGCAAGCGGGCGAAAAAGAGCTCGGCCGGCTATGATCTGACGCGGCTGCTGGTCGGCTCGGAAGGCACGCTCGGCATCATCACGTCGCTGACCTTGAAGCTGCAAGGCATCCCGCAGGCGATCTCCGGCGGCGTCTGCCCGTTTCCGAGCGTCGAGGCGGCCTGCAACGCGGTCATCGCGACGATCCAGATGGGCATCCCGGTGGCGCGCATCGAAC
>NZ_RZPI01000978.1:0-1393 GCF_003998715.1 Mesorhizobium sp. M7A.F.Ca.CA.002.15.2.1 | reverse complement strand
GGAGAATGATAATCCATTTGAGCATGACAATGCCTCGCAAACCGGCAGATATTTCAACCACATGAAAACGCGGTTGCAGCGCTGGGGTTCCGTCGAACCGATGCCTTGATCGTCAAGCGCCTCGGTCAATTTGCGCGCCGGCTCGTCGATCAGCTCGTCGGTGAGCTGGAAGGTGCCCCAGTGACAGCCGGCGGCATGGGCGGCGTTGCACAGCGTCATGCCTTGCACGGCTTCCCAGGATTCTGGTGCTGCGGCGCCATGAACCAGCGCGGCTCATAGGCGCCGATCGGCAGGATGGCGAAGCGGAAACCGCCATGTTTCTCGGCCATCCGCCGGTAGTTGATGCCATCGTGGAAGCCGGTATCGCCGGCGAAATAGAGCTTGCCGTCAGGCGTTTCGACGACAAAGCCGGCCCAGAGCGCCATGCGCCGGTCTCGGGCGCCACGCGCCGACCAGTGATGCACCGGCTCGACATGGACGGCGGCGCCATTGCCGATCTCGACGCTGTCGCCCCAGTCATGCGCCGACAGTCGCATGCCGGGCACGGCGGCTTCGATGATGGCGTCGTTGCCGAGCGGAGTGAGCACCAGCGGGTCGTGGCCGGCCTTCAGCCGCTTCAACGTGGCGAGGTCGAGATGGTCATAGTGGTTGTGGCTGACCAGCACGAGGTCGATCGGCGGCAGGTCGGCAAGGCGATGCCTGGCGCATTGATGCGTTTTGGTCCGGCGAAGGAAAGCGGCGAGGCGCGCAACGACCATACCGGATCGGTAAGGATGTTCAGACCGGCCGTCTGGACCAGCAAGGTGGAATGACCAACCATGGTCACTTCCAGCGCGGCGCCCTCGACCCTTGTCGCCGGCTTTGCCTGCGGAAAGGGGCTTGCATCGCTCGCCGGCCATTTCGAGCGCTGGCCATTCAACTGCCATTTCAGCAGGTCGGCGAAACGGCCGGGTGGCTGGCCGTCGGGATTGAAGAACAATGCGCCGTCGAAATGGTCGCTGGGCGGGCCGCTATAATAGCGATTGGCGGCTGTCTTTCTCGCGGCCAATTTTGCGGCTCCGGCAGGTGTTTCGTTTTCCAGACATAGGCGCTAAGGCGGCTCGCGCAAGCGTCCAACCGTCGATGTCGGCGCTGCACTGCTTTGACCGGATCCCCAGGCGACGCGCGACAAGCGGTCAGCCGCCGCGATTGCGATAAATTTGCAACAATTCTTGCTGCAAACTGTATTTTAACCATATCGGGTTGAAATTTCGCCACCTTCTCCATCTTGGTGGGGTGAGATTGTGCGGACGGCTTCCCCCCAGCCGGATCCGACGGCGGTTGGAATGACTTTTTCGAAAACCGGTCTGGTGGCCGTATCGCTGGCGGCGCTCGTTGCGAGCGGCTGTTCGAC
>NZ_RZPI01000977.1:0-1395 GCF_003998715.1 Mesorhizobium sp. M7A.F.Ca.CA.002.15.2.1 | reverse complement strand
CGACGATGGCTATGTCCAACCCTTCGCCCCGTTCACGGGGAGAAGGCGCCCGAAGGGCGGATGAGGGGCTGCGCCCCGCTTCTGTCGACTTGGAATTTCCTTGCACGTGGGCGCTGCCCCTTATCTGGCTGCCACCATCTTCTCCCTGCGAACAGGAAGAAGAAGCCTCAGAACTGCGGCAGTGTCGGCCGCACCGCGAGCGCATCCTTGACGATCTTCTCGACGGACTTGCGGCGATCGCCAGACAGCGGCTGTCGCGGCATGCGAACGCGGTCATTTGTGTTGATCGCGAACACTTCGGCAAGCTTGATGTTTTGGACCAGATAGGTCGAGACGTCGAGATCGAGCAGCGGCCGGAACCAGCGGTAGATGCCGAGCGCCTCTTCGCGGCGACCCTGCTTCATCAGCTGGTAGATGGCGACCGTCTCGCGCGGGAACGCGGTGACCAGTCCGGCCACCCAACCGATGGCGCCGACCGACAGCGCCTCGAAGGCCAGATTGTCGACGCCGGTGAACAGGTCGTAGCGAGTGCCCAGGCGATTGATGATCTCGGTCGAACGACGGATGTCGTCGGAGGATTCCTTGATCGCGACAAAGCGCTCGTCCGACGCCAGCTCCTCCATCTGGTCGACGCTGACGTCGACGCGGTAGGCAAGCCGGTTGGAGTAGATCATGACCGGCAGGTCGCCAGCCTGCGCGACCGCGCGCAGCGCCGCGACCGTCTCTTCCGCATTGGTGTGGTAGATCGGGCTCGGCACGACCATCAGGCCGTTGGCGCCTTCCCGGCTCGCGCGCTTGGCGATGCTGGCGGCCTCGCGTGTGCCGGCCTCGTTGACCGTCAGCAGCACCGGCTTCTTGCCGGCGACCTTTTGTGCGGTCTTCAGCACCTCGATCTTCTCATCGGGCGACAGCATCGGCCCCTCGCCGAGCGATCCGCAAACGATGATGCCGTCGCAGCCAGCTTCCATCTGCAGGTTGAAGCAGCGCTCCATCTCGGCATGATCGAGGCGATCATCCGCGGTGAATTTGGTCGTGACGGCAGGAAAAACTCCGGTCCACATGATCATCTCTCCATCTGATATATCACTGGTATATCTATTAACAAACCCGCTGTCAATGCGGAATCCGTTATGATATATTCAAGATATATCAGGAGAGCGCATTTGATATCCACGGCAGCAAGCACCTCGGCGGAGCCGGCCGCGACCAGGGCCTACCATGTGCTCGAGCACATGATCGTCACGCTCGAACTGGCCCCGGCAAGCTTCGTCACCGAGGGCGCCCTGATCGACAGGCTCGGGCTTGGCAGGACACCGGTGCGCGAGGCGATCCAGCGGCTGGCCTGGGAAGGGCCCCTCGCCATCAGCCCGCGCGCAGGCATCCCCATCGCCCCGC
>NZ_RZPI01000976.1:0-1397 GCF_003998715.1 Mesorhizobium sp. M7A.F.Ca.CA.002.15.2.1 | reverse complement strand
CACTTATATCGAACTCAAGCTAGCGGATATCGAACGGCTTTTCGGACGGCGATAGCTGCGGACGGATTGCGGGCCTATCGCTTCGCCGCTCGAGGTCGGCAGGTCAGGAGGCCGGCCGACAATGTGGTCGCCCGCGATTTTCGCCCAGCGGCCTGAGTAGCGCGATCGCAGCCGCCGCCAGCAGGAGGATCGCACCGGTGATTTCAGCCCAGCCGACCGCCTCGCCGAAGAGCCAGGCTCCTGCCGCCAAAGCGGTCAGCAAATAGCGTGCAGCCGCCAGCAGGAGCGGAGGCGCGTCATTGAGACCGAGCTTGATCGCGGCCCAGGTCAGCACCCAGATCAGCGACATCACCGCGAAGAAGAAGAGGTTGCGAACCACCGATGGGCGCTCAGCGCAGTCCCCGACGATCGACAAGTATCCGATGGATTTCGATCCGCTCCGGCAGCTCGATCAGGAACTCGGCATCGCGGTCCAGATGATGGACTTTGGTCGGTTCGCCTTTGGTAAAGGCGGTCATCGCTTGCATGTCGGCCCAATAGGAGATGGTTGTGAACCACGTCTCGGCATCACGGTCCTCGCGCAGCAATTGGACGCCAAGCGCCGTCTTCTCGAGGGGCGGAATACCCTCGGCACGCAGGTATGGCTCATAGGCGTCGGCGATGTCGCGGCGGGTGCGACCGCGCCAGATGCGCGCGATGGTCGGTGTGGTCGGCATGAGGTTCTCCTTCAGTCAGGCGGACAGCAAACTGGGCATAGCGGACGCCGGCTGTGATCAGCCGTGAACACGAGCCAGGAAATCGCGGACCAGCGCCAGCGCGTCGTCGAAATGTGTCTCGAGCAGCCAATGACCCGCCCCTTCGATCAGATGCAGTTCCGCATCGGGCAGATCGCGATGATAGGCCCTTGCCGACGCCGCGGGCATATAGCCATCCTCTGGCCCCCAAACGATCAACGTGGGCGGATGGTGTTCACGCAAATAAGCCTGGTAGCGCGGAAACCAGGTGAGATTGGCTTCCAGCTTCTCCATCAGACCGACGGCGATCTGCCGACGAACCGGCGTGTTCATCAGTGGCCAGTGAAGATTCCAGAGATCGGGCGGCACGCGCATGGCGACGTCGTCAGCCACTTCCCCGATGAACTCGGCCCGAAACCCATCCTCACTTACCGCGGCCTCGAGCGGACGGTGCTTGCCGGGCGTCTTGTCGGTCCACCAGGCCTTGATCGTGGCGTATTTGGGTCCAAGCACATCCTCGTAGATGTCGCCGTTCTGGATGATCAGGGCGCTGATCCGCTCCGGGTGTGAGATCGCATGCCGGAGTCCTATCTGCGAGCCATAATCATGCAGCCACAAGGCGTAGCGTTGGAGACCGAATTTATCGGCAAGCTTGGAAAGCAC
>NZ_RZPI01000975.1:0-1403 GCF_003998715.1 Mesorhizobium sp. M7A.F.Ca.CA.002.15.2.1 | reverse complement strand
GTCCGATGGACGACGATGACGGCTGGCAGGAAGATCTGCGTCAGGTTCGTCTTGCACTCGACAAGCTCGGTGCGAAGGAGCCGAAAAAGGGCGCTGCTTCACTGTGAGGCCGGGTCACCGAAGCTATCCGCGGATCGCGTCTTGATCGCATCCCATCCGAAAACCGGGTCCCGCTTTTAGGGACCCGCTCCGATCTAATCGCAGACCATGCGAGCTCTCTTGCCAGGCTCGCTGACGTTCCTGCAGGTCAGCGGCTTCGCTGGCGCCGATAGGGAAGCGGACGCAGGCAACCTCGTCTGGTGCCGTCTCGGTGCGGCATGGCTGACCTTGCGCTCGGAAAAACGCCGGTCCGGCTGCGGCGCCACAGGAAAAGCGCCGTTCTCGACCTCGGATTGCCCATAGTCGACATTCGGTGGCGGCCGATCCCAGAATCGCCGGACATCAAGCGGTCTCGGGATGACGACCGTGCCGTCATAACTGCGCGAGCAACCGCCGCCGAAAAGCAGCGCCAGCCCCATGAAAAAAGGCACAATCCGTCCAAGCATCAGCAATACCCCTGCCGTTGCTTATATAGCGGGTTCGACCCCGCCGACAACCGGGCGGAATGAAGCAGACCGCGCCGCGCAATCCTGTCCAACCGACCGTTAAGGTTAGCGGATCCTTAATGCTTCTCGGGCAGATTCCGCCGACGAACCGCGGAGGAGGGTTCGGCCTTGGTTTTCGGGGTGGGGACGGCATGGCGGAAGCGGACGAAACAATCGGCGCGCGCGGCAAGCGCGGGCCTCGCAGATCCACAGTGCATGGCGACGATGCCTCATCGTCCGCCTCTTGCATGGATTCGAACGATGCGCTTCGCCAACTCGTCGAAGCCGGTTCGGACTGGGTCTGGGAAACGGACGCCGAACTGCGCTTCTCCTGGCTTTCGCAAAATTACCAGGCCGCCACCGGCATCGATCCGGCAAACGTGCTTGGCCGGTTCCGCTTCGACTTCCTCAACCAGGTCCTGAACGGCGATCGCAGTGGCGCGGCGCATCTGGAGGATCTGCAGGCGCACCGGCCTTTTCGCGACTTCGTCTATGAGCTCAAGGCTGGCAGCGCCGACTGTCGCTGGGTTTTGACATCAGGCTTTCCAAAGTTCGACGACGAAGGAAGATTTGCCGGCTATCGCGGCATCGGCCGCAACGTCACGGCTCTGGCCGGCGCCTTCAAAAGTCTGGGGCGGGAACCATCGGGTGACGGCGAGCCCGACCAGCATCTGGCCGACCTCGAGCGGACGATGGACGCCATGCATATGGGCGTCGTGCTTCTCGATGCCAGGCTCGACACGCTGATCGTCAACAAGGCCTATCGCGACCTCTCGAGGATTCCGGACGGCGCTGTTGCCGTCGGCGCTCCGTTCAGCC
>NZ_RZPI01000974.1:0-1409 GCF_003998715.1 Mesorhizobium sp. M7A.F.Ca.CA.002.15.2.1 | reverse complement strand
GGCCAGCCATTTCTACGAGCCGCTGCACCGCAAGATCTATGAGGTGGCGTCCGAGTTCATCCGTATGGGCAAGGTGGCGACGCCGATCACACTGAAAACCTTCCTGCCGGCCGACGAGAAGGTTGGGGACATGACGATGGCGCAATATGTCGTGCGGCTGGCGGTCGAGGCTGTGACCGTCGTCAACGCCACCGACTATGGCCGCGCCATCTATGACCTTGCGACGCGCCGCGCGCTGATCACCGTCGGCGAAGACATGGTCAACATCGCCTATGACGCGCCGGTCGACATGGCACCCGGCGAACAGATCGAGGATGCCGAGCGGCGGCTGTTCGAGCTGGCCGAAAACGGCCGCTACGATGGCGGTTTCGAAAGCTTTTCCGATGCGTTGAAGAATGCCGTCGACATGGCCAGCGCGGCCTATATGCGCGATGGCCACCTGTCCGGCATTGCCACCGGCCTGCGCGATCTCGACCATCGCATGGGTGGCCTGCAGCCTTCGGATTTGATCATCATCGCCGGCCGCCCAGGCATGGGCAAGACGTCGCTGGCCACCAACATCGCCTACAACATCGCTGCCGCCTATGAGCCTGCCCAACAGGCCGACGGCTCCGTCAAGGCGGCCAATGGCGGCGTCGTCGGCTTCTTCTCGCTTGAAATGTCGTCGGAGCAGCTGGCCACCCGCATCATCTCCGAGCAGACCGAGATTCCATCATCGAAAATCCGGCGCGGCGATTTGACGGAAGCCGATTTCGGCAAGCTTGTCGCCTACACGCAGGAGAACCACAAGCGCCCGCTCTACATCGACCAGACGGGTGGTATCTCGATCGCCCAGCTCGCGGCGCGCGCCCGCCGCCTCAAGCGCCAGCGCGGGCTGGACCTGATGGTCATCGACTATATCCAGCTGATGCAGGGTTCATCTGCCAAGGCGTCGCAGAACCGCGTCCAGGAAATCACCGAGATCACCACCGGACTGAAGGCGCTCGGCAAGGAGTTGGGCGTGCCGATCATCGCGCTCTCACAGCTCTCGCGTCAAGTCGAAAGCCGCGACGACAAACATCCGCAGCTGTCCGACCTGCGCGAATCGGGCTCGATCGAGCAGGACGCCGACGTCGTGCTGTTCGTGTACCGCGAGGAATATTACATCAAGAACAAGGAGCCGGAGAAAGGCACGCCCGAGCATCTCGCCTGGGAGACGAAGATGATCGAGGTCCAGGGCAAGGCCGAAGTGATCATAGCCAAGCAGCGCCATGGACCGACCGGCACCGTCAGCCTTGCCTTCCAGGGCGAGTTCACCCGCTTCTCCGACCTCGCCGAGGAGCATCATCTGCCGGAAAGGTTCGAGTGACCTATTGAGACAGGTCCCATTCCTTGGCGCCCCCCTCTGTCCTGCCGGACATCTCCCCCTC
>NZ_RZPI01000973.1:0-1413 GCF_003998715.1 Mesorhizobium sp. M7A.F.Ca.CA.002.15.2.1 | reverse complement strand
ATGGCGGGGCTGGATATCTACAAATCCGTCTCGTCCTTCCTGAATGCCGATCTCTCCAACCGCGACGATGTGGCGCCGATGGTTCTGGAGAAGACGGCTGCGTCGAAATTCGGCATCAAGTCGGGCGAGGGCATGTTTGCCTACACGCCCGAGCAGACAAAGGCGCTGCAAGGTGAACGGGCGCGCAAGCTCGTCGCGGTGCGGCGCATCCTGGAAGGCCGGGAGTAGCCAATGTCACATGGTGCGCACAGGGCCAGCCGGTTTGAGGAGTTCCACCGGTCGGCTGTTTGTGTGAAGGGCGCCTTCGCCATCAAGATGGTGCGGGTGCGGCAGAAAACAGCGCGCGGGGCGACAAGCCATGCGCATTGAAACCATCCGAGCCGCCGGCGACAGGCCGGCCCATATCCGCCATGACGATCTAATCTCCGCCAAGGGCGTTTCGGTGGTCATGGCCCGTCAGCTGATCCTCAGGAACATCGATCTTTCGGTGCCAAAGGGATCATTCGTTTCCCTTATCGGTCCTTCCGGATGTGGCAAGAGCACCTTGCTCAAGGTGCTGGCCGGGCTGGTGCAGCCTACCCAGGGCAGCGTTTCGATCGCCGGGCTCGCGCCGGTCGAGGCGGCGCGCAAGCGGATGATCGGCCTCGTCTTCCAGGACGCCAACCTGCTCCCCTGGAAAAACGCCGTCGACAATGCCTCGATGCTGCTCGGCATCGCCGACAAGTCGCTCTCGCGCTCGGATCTGCGGGCGCGCGGGCAGGAGATGCTGGAACTGGTGGGGCTGGGCGACAGCGCCCACAAGCGGCCAAACGAGCTGTCGGGCGGCATGCGGCAGCGGGTCGCCATTGCACGGGCCCTGGCGCTCGATCCGGCGGTCCTGCTGATGGACGAACCGTTCGGCGCGCTCGATGCCATCACCCGCGATTCGATGGGCCAGTCGCTGCTGGAGATCTGGCAGCGGACCGGCAAGACGATCGTGCTCGTCACCCATTCCATCGACGAGGCCATCCATCTGTCGCGCCATGTTCATGTGCTGGGGATCAAGCCGGGACGGATCACCGAGAGCCTCGACATTGCGCTGCCTTACCCGCGCGACCTGTCGGTCACCGAAGATCCGGAGTTCGTCAGGCTGGTGGTCCAGTTGCGAACGATGCTGCGCTCCAGCCATCAACCGGGAGGCGCGTCTTGAGCGACCAACCCATAATCGACCTTTCCGAGCCGCGCCTCGCCTCCAGCTGGAGTGCGGCGACCGGCAGCTGGCTGCCGGCTGTCATCCTCCTGCTGGTGACGATCGTGCTGTGGGAAGCCGCGGTGCGGATCTTTGCCATATCCGCCTTCATCATTCCCGCCCCGTCCGAAATCGCGAAGTCGCTGGTGGCGCAATGGGGCACGCTGATGCAGGCGACGCTGGTG
>NZ_RZPI01000972.1:0-1422 GCF_003998715.1 Mesorhizobium sp. M7A.F.Ca.CA.002.15.2.1 | reverse complement strand
GGGTGAGCATCATCCCTGCCGGTGGCGTGACCGGCAATCTGGCCGATCAGGACGTTCTCGGCGCCGAGAGCCTCGACGGCCACGACCCGTACGGCAATCTTCTGCCAGTCCGGCTTGTCGGGGCTTTCGTGGAAATCCTCGGCCCGCACGCCCAGAATGACGCGGCGCCCGGCACGCTCGCCATAAGCGTTGCGGTGGCGGGCGGGGACGGCAAGCACGGCACCGCTGTCGGTCAGGACGGAGAGCCCTTCGCCAGGTGCGGCCTGAAGCGTGGCCGGAATGAGGTTCATCGGCGGCGTCGCCAGGAAGCGTGCGACGAAGGTGTTGACCGGGTCGGCATAGACTTCAAGCGGCCGGCCGGCCTGGATCAGGCGACCATCGCGCATGATGCATATGCGATCGCCCATGGTCATCGCCTCGACCTGGTCGTGGGTGACATGGACGATGGTGCGGCCGAGGCGCCGGTGCAGCTTCACGAGTTCGAGCCGCATCTCGGCACGCAGTTGCGCATCGAGATTGGACAGCGGTTCGTCAAGCAGGAAGGCCGCCGGTTCGCGAACGATCGCCCGGCCGAGCGCGACACGCTGCCGCTGGCCACCCGAAAGCGCTGCCGGCTTGCGGCCGAGAAGATTCTGCAGACCGAGCAGGTTAGCGGCGTCTGCAATCTTGGCATCGATGACCGCCGCGTCGGTGCCGCGCATCTTCAGCCCGAAGGCCATATTCTGCCGCACCGACATATGCGGATAGAGCGCGTAGCTCTGGAACACCACGGCGACGTTTCGGTCGCGCGGGGCGACATTGGCGACGCTCTTGCCACCGATGCGGAGATCGCCGGAGGAGATACTCTCCAGACCGGCAATCATCCGCAGCGTCGTCGACTTGCCGCATCCCGACGGACCGAGAAAGATCACGAATTCACCATCGGGAATGGTGAGATCGACCTCATGCACCCCGTAATTGCCATTGCCGTAGAGCTTGGAAACGCGATCGAGCTCGATAGACGCCATAGACTTTCCTCATGAACCCGTCTGACCCGGCTGACGCCGAAGGCCGAAGTCGAGCGAACGGTCATCTTAGAGAACAAAATATAACATTAAAAGCCTAACTTCTGATCATATGTGTTCACTTTTTTGGATAGGCGCGTGCCCGCATCAGGATCCGGCTACAGCCGCCGAAAGGCCGTCAGGTCATGTAGACGCCGCCGGTCACGTTGACGCCCTGGCCGGTCATGAAGCGGGCTTGATCCGAGCAGAGGAACACGACGACGTCGGCGACATCCTCCGGCAGCTCGAGCCGGCCGAGCGGCGTCTGCGCAATATAGTCGGCGACCACCCGTTCGGGCGTGACTTGCCGCAGATGCGCCTCCCACTCGACTTCGCGCGATTGCATGCCGGTCTTGACGAACCCCGGACAGACGGCATT
>NZ_RZPI01000971.1:0-1430 GCF_003998715.1 Mesorhizobium sp. M7A.F.Ca.CA.002.15.2.1 | reverse complement strand
CCTTCGGGCCGATCCCTGTGTCTTTCGCCAGCGCGCGATATTTGGCGGCCTGGGCGCTTTCCAGGTCGTTGGCGCCGGTCGTGTAGAGCGCCGAGGAATAGGTCATGCTCGGATCGAGCCATTGCTTGTAAAAGGCGTTGCCGAGGTCGTAATGCGCCGAGATATTGCGCTTCGAACCGGTGCGGGTGTTCTGGTTGAACCAGTGGCGGATGCGCTGGACGGTGTTGATCAGCCAACTGGTGCCGCCCGCGATACGCTCGCCAATGACCGAATTGACCACGAACAGCTCCAGGAAGCTGGTCACATCAGGGCTTTCCCAATCGCCGTCCATGTAGGATTCGGCTACGCCGATCGTGCCGCCGGAAAAGGCGCGGCCGGGCAAGCGCCAATTCTTCAGCACCAGTTCGGCATCTGGGCCAGGTCCCTTGCCGCCGACGAGGACGGCGCGGCCGTCCGGCAGCCTCACCTTGAGCGAACCGCGCGGCAGGTTCATCGCCGCCGACAGCACCATGCGCGCTTTCGCCGGCAGACCTTTGACGATCTCGGCGAAATTGAACTCATCGAGCCTGACCGCGTCGCTCAATGCTGCGCCAAAAAGTTCCTTTTGTGCCATCTCGTGCCCCCTGGATTTCCGCGGTGTCGGGGCAGATTGCCGAGCCACGGTTCTCTTGGATCATTCGCCAGCTTCGAACGCCGTTGCCGGTCCCGGGCGCTGACCGGCTCAGTGACGGGCGGGCTCGAATGAAACACGCGCTCTTTTACCAGAGCTTTAGCGCTTCCCAGTGAATCCCTGCGGCGATCTTCCACGTCATGCGGCGAAACTTCAAGAGGCAGGCCGCAAGCGGGGCTGTGCCACGCGGAATGCTTGCGCCAGCGAGAATCCGCTTTTTTGCACAGCAAAGGCCGAGCGCGCAAAAAACGCCTATGGTCGCAGAATTGCTCGTGCGATAGATCTAGCCATGCGTTATGTAATCGTCATTGCCGCCATCGCGTTTTTCCTGATCTGGGATGGCATGTACAATCAGGGCCGCTATCTCGACACAACAGTGAGAGAGCTTAGCCATGTTGTGCGATATGTTACCGGCAGAGCTTAACTCCAGTGGCGGCAGCCGCGACATCCTAGTCGATTGACGCCAACGTCCTGCCGTCACAAAAGACCCCAGCATTTTGATCGAGGAGGCGGGGTTGATCCGGCATATCGTTTTCTTCAGCGCGCGGCGAAAAGAGGATGTCGAGGCTGTGCGCACCGGCTTGCTGGCGCTCGGCAACATTCCTCATTCCAGCCTGTTCGAGGTCACGCTCAACACCAAGGTGGATCCGCTGTCGGACGAGGTCGACGTGGTCGTCTATGCGGAGTTCGCCGATGACGCCGCGCTGGCCGCCTACAAGGCGCACCCGCTCTATGCGCAGACCACCAGCAAGGTCAAACC
>NZ_RZPI01000970.1:0-1432 GCF_003998715.1 Mesorhizobium sp. M7A.F.Ca.CA.002.15.2.1 | reverse complement strand
CTTCATGCCGACCAACTGTCCAATTTGCATGGCGCCGAACTCGCCGCCCGTTACGGTGCGCTGTCGGCCGACCATCTCGAATACACCGATGAGGCAGGTGCAGCGGCGATGGCCAAGGCCGGAACCGTGGCGACGATCCTGCCCGGCGCCTACTATTTCATTCGCGAAACCAAGAAGCCGCCGATCGGCTTGTTTCGCCAGCACGGCGTCAGGATGGCTGTCGCCACCGACAACAATCCCGGCACTTCGCCGCTGACCTCACTGCTTCTGACCATGAACATGGCCGCGACCCTGTTCGGCCTGACCGTCGATGAATGCATTGCCGGCGTCACCCGGGAGGCGGCCCGCGCGCTTGGTTTGCTGGGAGAAACCGGCACGCTGGAAGCCGGAAAATCCGCCGACCTGGCGATCTGGAACATCGAGCGCCCCGCCGAACTCGTCTACCGCATGGGCTTCAACCCGCTGCATGCCCGCATCTGGAGAGGACAATGACCGAACTGACCCTGAAACCCGGCAATGCGACGCTGGCCGACTGGCGCGCCATCTATCGTGGCGCCGTGCCCAAGCTGGACGATGCCTGCCGGCCGAAAATCAAGGCGAGCGCCGAGGCCGTCGCTAGGATAGTCGCCAAGGGCGAGCCGGTCTATGGCATCAACACCGGCTTCGGCAAACTGGCCAGCGTCCGCATCCCGGCCGAGGATCTCGAGACCTTGCAGCGCAACATCGTCCTGTCGCACGCCGCCGGCGTCGGCGAGCCGATGCCGGTTGCCGTTTGCCGGCTGATGATGGCGCTGAAGCTCGCCAGCCTGGCGCAGGGCGCGTCGGGTGTGCGGCCGCAAACCATCGAGTTGCTGGAAGCGATGCTGGCCAACGACGTCATCCCGGTGGTGCCGGCGCAAGGTTCGGTCGGCGCCTCCGGCGACCTTGCCCCGCTATCGCACATGACGGCGGTGATGATCGGCGTCGGCGAATGTTTTACCCCACATGGCCGTTTCCCGGCCAAGGTCGCCTTCGTCTCGCATGGCCTGGAACCGGTGACACTGGGCGCCAAGGAGGGCCTGGCGCTGCTCAACGGCACCCAGTTTTCGACCGCCTATGCGCTGGCCGCCTTGTTCGAGGCCGAAGTGCTCTACCAATCGGCGCTGGTCGCCGGTGCCCTGTCGACCGACGCGGCAAAAGGCTCCGACGCACCCTTTGATCCGCGCATCCATGTGCTGAGAAAGCATCCCGGGCAGGTCGAGACGGCCGACGCCCTGCGCAATCTGATGGCCGGCAGCGCCATCCGTGAATCGCACCGGGTTGGCGACGAACGCGTGCAGGATCCCTATTGCCTGCGCTGCCAGCCGCAGGTGATGGGCGCGGCACTCACCGTGCTGCGCCAGGCGGCCGACACGCTGGGCACCGAAGCCAACGGCGTCACCGACAATCCGCT
>NZ_RZPI01000096.1:0-11609 GCF_003998715.1 Mesorhizobium sp. M7A.F.Ca.CA.002.15.2.1 | reverse complement strand
CCTTGGCCAGACGTCCCTCCCAGTCGGTGCGCGGCTTGGCGCCGGTTTTACCGGCGGCGCGCCATGCGTCAAGGATGTCGGCCGGAATCTCGAAGGGCGGCGAGTCCCAGTTGAAGAATTTGCGCGCACCGGCGATCTCGTCGGCGCCGAGCGGCGAACCGTGCGCCTTGTTGGTGCCGGCCTTGGTTGGAGCGCCGAAGCCGATGGTCGTCTTGCAGGCGATCATCGTCGGCTTGTCGGAGTGACGAGCGGCTTCGATGGCATAGGCGATGGCTTCCGGATCGGTGCCGTCGATGTGGCTGGCGTTCCAGCCCGAGGCCTGGAAGCGGGCGACCTGGTCGGTGTTGTCGGCAAGCGAGACCGGGCCGTCGATCGAGATGTTGTTGTTGTCCCAGAAGACGATCAGCTTGTTGAGCTTGAGATGGCCGGCAAGCGCGATGGCTTCCTGGGAAACACCTTCCATCAGGCAGCCGTCACCGGCCAGTACGTAGGTGTAATGGTCGACGAGGTCGTTGCCGAAGGCTGCGTTCATGATGCGCTCGCCGAGCGCGAAGCCGACCGAATTGGCGAGACCCTGGCCGAGCGGGCCGGTGGTCGTCTCTATGCCGGTGGCATGGCCGTATTCGGGATGGCCGGCGGTCTTCGAGCCCAACTGGCGGAAATGCTTGATCTGGTCGATCGTCATGTCCTCGTAGCCGGTCAGGTGCAGCAGCGAATAGAGCAGCATCGAACCGTGGCCGGCCGACAGGATGAAGCGATCCCGGTCGGGCCAATGGGGGGCCTTCGGATCATATTTCAGGAACTTCGTGAACAGCACCGTGGCGATGTCGGCGCAGCCCATGGGCAGGCCGGGATGGCCGGAGTTTGCCTTCTCGACGGCGTCCATGGAGAGAAAGCGGATCGCATTGGCCATCCGGTCATGTTGTTCACGCGACGTCATGGTTCCTCCAGAAGTGGGGGTTTGGGGGCTTGGGAGAGCCCTTGAAAAGGGTGCGCGACACATAGCAGGCGCGGGCTTTTAGTCAACAAATCGGGTGCACATTTGCCGGTCTTGTGATGCCGGCGGCGGACCTACATTAGCGTTAGCGGGGGACAGTCGCGAGAGCTTTGTTGACGTTGCCTTCACCCGGTGCCTAATGTTTCAGGGATAACGCGTTCTGAACGTGAACGATTCGGTGATGGGCAGGGCACAGGACGAAGGCCATGACCGGGGAAGCCACACTCAAGGAAGTCATCGCGAGGCTGGGCAAGGCCATCGAGGGGCTGGAAAACGCCGTCGCGGCCAAGCTCGAGCATGAACGCGACTACTCCGAAGCCGAGGCCGAGGTGCAGCGGATGAACGCCGATCGCTCGCGGCTGGCGCAGGAACTCGACAATTCCGAAGCGCGCGCCGAACGGCTGGAAGATGCCAACAAGGAAGTCTCGCGACGTTTGGTGACCGCCATGGAAACCATCCGCGCCGTGTTGGACAGATAGGAGCTGGCCCGATGGCACAGGTCACGGTTTCAATCGACGGCAAGCAGTATCGCATGGCCTGCGACGAGGGCCAGGAAGAGCATCTGATCGATCTTGCCGAACGTTTCGACCGCTATGTTTCACACCTGAAGGACTCGTTCGGCGAGATTGGCGATCAGCGGCTGACCGTGATGGCCGGCATCATGGTGATGGATGAACTCTCGGAGTTGCAGAAACGCGTCAAGGGCATGGAAAGCGAAGTGCTGACCTTGCGCAAGACCCGCGACGAGGCTCTGACCAAGGCCGACAAGAGCGATAGCGTGCTGACCAACGCGCTCAGCGCGCTGGCACAGCGCATGGAAGACCTGACTGTGACAATGGCGGTCAACAAGAGCTGAGGCAGGATCTCTCCTGTCCAGCCCAACAGGCTCTCATCCGCGTGCCGAGCATTCGGCAGCATAAAAATGCTCGCCTGCCACCGACAAGAGTTTCATATTGTCTTGCAGTCACGATTTTTGCGCTAAGATGCAACGATGCCCGGGCGGGGCAGTTCGATGGAAGCATGGGTTGCCGTTTGTCGTTCCTCGCTGCCGACGGGTTCCGTTTACAGGGGAGATGTACCATGAGCCTTCGTATCAACGACATTGCGCCGGATTTTACCGCCGAGACCACGCAAGGGACGATCAAATTCCACGACTGGATCGGGGACGGATGGGCGATCCTGTTCAGTCATCCCAAGAATTTCACGCCGGTCTGCACGACCGAGCTTGGCACGATGGCGGGGCTCGAAGGCGAATTCAAGAAGCGCAACGTCAAGATCATCGGCATTTCGGTCGATCCGGTCGAAAGCCACGGCAAGTGGCAGGACGACATCAAGACGGCGACCGGCCATTCGGTGAACTACCCGCTGATCGGCGACAAGGACCTCAAGGTCGCCAAGCTCTACGACATGCTGCCGGGCGGTGCCGGCGAGACGTCGGAAGGCCGCACACCGGCCGACAATGCCACGGTGCGCTCGGTCTATGTCATCGGACCGGACAAGAAGATCAAGCTGGTGCTGACCTACCCGATGACCACGGGCCGCAACTTCGATGAGATCCTGCGTGCGGTCGATTCCATGCAGCTGACCGCCAAGCATCAGGTGGCGACGCCGGCAAACTGGAAGCAGGGCGAGGACGTCATCATCACCGCTGCCGTCTCCAACGAGGACGCGATCAGGCGCTTCGGCGCTTATGAGACCATCCTGCCGTATCTGCGGAAGACCAAGCAGCCCTCTGCCTGACCGCTCCTCGGAACAGTTTTTGGCTTTCCTGTCGCCGCGAGCGAAATGATACTTGACTGGCTCACCCGAGCGGACAACCATGCTCCTCTCGGGTGTCGTCAGAGAAAATCATTCCTGACGACCGAGAGTTGGGGAAGCCAGAATTGGACGTAGCTTTGGCCAGGCCGCAGGTCAGCGGCTTCTACGACAAGCCGACCGGGGCCATCCAGTATGTCGTCGCCGACCAGGCGACGAAACGCTGCGCCATCATCGATCCGATCCTCGATTTCGACGAGAAATCCGGTGCTACGGCAACGACGAATGCCGATATCCTGCTCGACTTCGTCAGCGAGCAGGGGCTGAGCGTCGAATGGATCCTCGACACCCATCCGCACGCCGATCATTTCTCGGCGGCGCACTATCTGAGGGAGAAGACCGGAGCGCCGACAGCGATCGGCGACAGGGTCGTCGACGTCCAGAATTTGTGGAAGGCGATCTACAACTGGCCGGATTTTCCCGCCGACGGTTCGCAGTGGGACAGGCTGTTTGGTGAAGGCGAAACCTTCACGGTCGGCACGCTTCCGGCCAAGGTGCTGTTCTCGCCCGGCCATACGCTGGCGTCGATCACCTATGTGATCGGCGATGCCGCCTTCGTCCACGACACGCTGTTCATGCCCGACAGCGGCACAGCGAGGACGGACTTTCCCGGCGGCAGTGCCGCGCGGCTCTGGCGCTCGATCCAGGACATACTGGCGTTGCCGGACGAGACGCGGGTGTTCGTCGGTCATGACTATCAGGCCGGCGGCCGCGAACCCTTGTGGGAAAGCACGGTCGCCATACAGAAGGCGACCAACACCCATCTTGCCGCCGTCCGCAGCGAGGCCGAGTTCGTCGCCCTGCGCGAAGCGCGCGACAGGACGCTGCCGATGCCGCGGCTGATCCTGCATGCGCTGCAGGTCAACATGAATGGCGGGAGGCTGCCCGAACCCGAAGCGAATGGCCGGCGGTATCTAAAGTTTCCGCTGGATGGGCTTTGAGAGATCGCTGCCGGCGAAGCTGCAATCTCCCCCTTGCAGGGGAGATCGGATGTCGCCTCCGCTTTCGCCAACCACACAAGAAAAAAGCGGCGCCAGTTTCCTGGCGCCGCCTTTAGATCTTGTTGCCTTTAGCCGGCTTTAGGCTGCGGGCTGCGCCTCAATGGTGCGCAGCGCCTGGGTCTGGCGCTTGGCGGCGGCCTTGACCGCATCCTGCACCTTCTCGAAGGCGCGCACCTCGATCTGGCGCACGCGCTCGCGGCTGATGTCGAATTCGGACGAAAGCTCTTCCAGCGTCAGCGGCTCCTCGGCGAGGCGACGGGCCTCGAAGATGCGCCGCTCGCGCTCGTTGAGCACGGCAAGAGCGCCCGACAGCATGCCGCGCCGGTTTTCCAGCTCGTCCTGCTCGATCAGCATCTCTTCCTGGCTTTCGTGGTCGTCGACCAGCCAGTCCTGCCACTCGCCGGACTCACCTTCGCTCGCCCGGATCGGGGCATTGAGCGAGGCATCGCCCGACAGGCGGCGGTTCATCGACACCACTTCGGCTTCGGAAACGTTCAGCCTGGTGGCGATCTCGGCGATCTGATCGGGCTTCAAGTCGCCGTCGTCGAGCGCCTGGATCTTGCCCTTCACCTTGCGCAGGTTGAAGAACAGGCGCTTCTGGTTGGCGGTCGTGCCCATCTTGACCAGGCTCCACGAGCGCAGGATGTACTCCTGGATCGAGGCCTTGATCCACCACATGGCATAGGTCGCGAGGCGGAAGCCGCGCTCGGGTTCGAATTTCTTGACGGCCTGCATCAGGCCGACATTGCCTTCCGAGATCACTTCGCCGATCGGCAGGCCATAGCCGCGATAGCCCATGGCGATCTTGGCGACGAGCCTGAGGTGGCTGGTGACGAGCTTGTGCGCAGCGGAGGTGTCTTCATGCTCGGCATAACGCTTGGCGAGCATGTACTCTTCCTGCGGCTGCAGCATGGGAAAGCGGCGGATTTCTTCCAGGTAGCGGCTGAGGCCGCCTTCGCCGGAAACGATACTGGGTAATGACTGGGCCATGATAGCGCCCCCTCTCTATTGGAGTGATGCCCCCGAAACGCGGCGGGCATGTGACGCGAGCACCAAAAGGCTCGCCCGCGACATCGGATCTTATACAGGAACAAAACCAGAAAAGACAGGCATTTGTTCAACACGAAACAGTGTGTCACGGTGAAGTGAACAATGTCAGTCAGGTTTTTTGATGGCTTGTCGGTGACGGGTTCAGAGTTTGCGGAAGCCGCCGACGAGTTCCTCCATGTCCCTCGGTAACGGCGCCTCGAACCTCATCGTTAGATGGGTAGTGGGGTGGCGAAATGCAAGGAGCCAGGCATGCAAAGCTTGCCGGGGAAATGCCTTGACCTGGCTTTTCAGCGGTTCCGGCAGCCGGTTGGCCTTGGTGCGGAAGGCCTGGCCATAATCGGGGTCGCCGATCACCGGATGACCGATATGCGCCATGTGGACACGGATCTGGTGGGTGCGGCCGGTCTCCAGCCGGCATTCGACCATGCTGGCGGTGGCGAACTCCTGTTGGCTCTCGCCGAAGCGCTCCTGCACGGCAAAGTGGGTGACCGCATGGCGGGCGTCGTCGCGTCCTTCCGGCACCACGGCACGGCGCACGCGGTCGGCGGCGCGGCCGAGAGGCGCGTCGACCCTTCCGGTCGGCCTCTGCGGTATGCCCCAGACCAGCGCCAGATAGGCACGTTCGAGATCGCCGGTGAGGCCGTGATCGGCGAAAGCCTCGGAGAGTGACTTGTGGGCGCGGTCAGTCTTGGCGACCACCATGACGCCGCTGGTCTCCTTGTCGAGGCGGTGAACGATGCCTGGCCGCCGCACGCCGCCAATTCCGGAAAGGCTGTCGCCGCAATGATGGATCAGCGCGTTGACCAGCGTACCGGTCCAGTTGCCCGCTCCGGGGTGCACGACAAGCCCGGCCGGCTTGTTGATGACAATCAGCTCGTCGTCCTCATAAAGCACATCGAGTGCGATGTTCTCGCCCTGCGGCTCCGCCGGCTCCGGCTCCGGCATGGTAACCGACACGCTTTCGCCCGGCGCCATCTTGCGCTTGGTCTCATCGATCAGCTTGCCGTCGACCGAGACCGCGCCCTGCCTGATCAGCATCTGCACGCGGCTGCGTGACATGTCCGGACCAAGCCTTGCCGCCAGCCACTGGTCGAGGCGCTGACCGGCCGCGTCCGCATCCGCCACCAGCACGGTCGGTACCGCCTCTATCAATTCAGGGGCCTCTTCGTTATGAGCGCTCATTGAAAAACCGTTCCGGAACTGTTTGCCATGGCCAGCCCGATCGCCGAAGAAGACCAGGATAAGCCGCTCGACCCCGAGGTCGAAAAGGTGCGCAGGAAACTCGTCCGCTTCGTCGGGATCAATCTCGGCCTGCTGTTCCTCGCCCTTATGGTGGTGATCGGCGCCCTTGTCTACAAAGCGCGCAATGCACCGCCGGCGAACCCGCCGCTGGCCGGGGATATCCAGACACCCGCCGGCGAACCGGTCAGCGGCGACATCGTGCTGCCGGTCGGGGCCAAGGTGGTCAGCCAGTCGCTGTCCGGCAACCGTGTCTCGATCGACGCCGAGCTTGCCGACGGCAGCCGCACGATCTTCGTCTACGACATCACTGAGCGACGCCTGATCGGCCGCTTTGCGATCCGCAACAAGTGACCGAGCCGCAACGATGAACGGCAGCAGGCCCATGAGCAAGCCTCGGGGATGAGCGGGTTCGCCGAACATCGTCGCGTCGCCACGGTCGCCCTGGTCGTCGCCAATTATGACGAGGCGATTGCCTGGTATGTCGAGAGGCTGGGTTTCCTGCTCGTCGAAAATGTCGATCTCGGCGGCGGCAAGCGCTGGGTCACAGTGGCGCCGGCCAACGGGCAGGGCGCCAGGCTGCTGCTGGCCGAGGCTTCCGACGAGGCGCAAAGCAAAAGTATCGGCGATCAGACCGGCGGGCGTGTCTTCCTGTTCCTGGAAACCGACGACTTTGCCCGCGACCACGCGGCGATGCTGGAGAAGGGCGTCGAATTCCGCGAAGCACCGCGCTTCGAGCCCTACGGCACGGTGGCGGTTTTCGCCGATCTGCATGGCAATCTCTGGGATCTGATCGAACCGAAACGATAGGCTGACGGCCGGCTTTTCCTCGACCGGGGAAAGCGGCCTAACCCCAGTTGCTTTTTCCCAGCGCTCAGCCTATATCGCCGGTTCTTGAACGCGCCCATCGTCTAGCGGTCAGGACACCGCCCTCTCACGGCGGGAACAGGGGTTCGATTCCCCTTGGGCGTACCAAGTTTTTCGACAAATTTGCAGGATGCCGTCGATTTCGTTTCTGAAGTCGCGGAGCCTCGATACTGTGGCGTCCGGGAAACCCGCTCTGCACAGGTAGCCGCAGCCTTAAAAACTCCCAGTGGCACCAACCAACCCGGCCTTTATTTCATTCGTCTGGCAAATGTTAACGGACGCGAAACCGGAACCTTAACGTCCCCGCAACTCACGGCGAATATTAGTTTTCGCTTTAGTAGCTGTAGGAGGTTGAAATGCAGAAAATAGCTTATCGTTTCGCTTGGGACGAGTCTGGCGCGACCGCGATCGAGTATGGCTTGATCGCAGCTCTCATCGCGCTCGCGATCATCACCGGCGCCGGGGCGGTTGGCAATTCGCTCAACGGGATCTTCACGACCGTCGGCACTACGGTCAACAGCAGCGGCTCGTAAGTCGGTACATCAATTCGGTCGGCTATCGGCCGGATTCGCCGATCTCAGCCTCCAAAGCGCAGCGCGTACGTGCTTCCGATGCCGGGCATCGGAAGTGCGGACGGCGCACTTTCCATCGGTCGGCTTTATCCGTTGCGTCACCGCGTTCGTCGCTTCTGGCGCCGCGGAGCTGTTTGCATTAGCATCACGTCATGGATCCTGGGGTACGGCTCCAGCGGCGCGCAGAACGCCGCGCTGTCCTTAGGGCCAGTTGATCCATGGGGGAGGAAGGCCAATGCAGAAGCTGCAATCGCAGGGCGTCCATCACATCACGCTGGTCGGCGCCGGGCGCCAGACCTCTATCGATTTCTGGGAAGGCGTGCTCGGCATGCCGTTCATCTTCGAACAGCCCAATCTCGACAAGCCGAGGGAAAGCCACCTCTATTTCGATCCCGGCGACGGCCGGCTGATCACTATCTTCACCGACGAGAGCCGGACGCCGGAGAAGCGGCGCACGCCTACCGATCCGGGCTGTGTTCACCACATCGCCTTTTCGGTGTCGCGCGTCACCTTTCTGCAGGCGGTCTCCCGGCTTGACGAGCGCGGCATCAAGCACAGCGGCGTCAAGGATCGCGGTTTCATGGATTCGATCTATTTCGAGGATCCGCTCGGCCTGCTGATCGAGTTGGCGTCCTACCGCTTCGAACCGCCGGCGGGCTTCACCCATGCGGATGTGCTGATGGAAGCGCACAGGCTGCGGGTCGGGCGCGGCGACTACAACATCGCCGAAGTGCATCTCGCCGATGCGATCCAGACGCTCGTAGAGCGTTCCCGTGCCACTCTGTCGGACGATCGGGCGCCGAAGAACCCATACTGAACAGACCAGAGGGAGGAACAAGATGGCCAAGACAGCGACGAAGACTGCCGGGAAATCCGCGGCCAAAGCTGCCGCCAAGCCGGCGGCGAAAGCTGCGGCAACGCCAAAAGCCAAGGCGGCCGCCAAGCCTGCGGTGAAGGCGACGGCAAAAGCCGCGCCCAGGGCCAAGGCCAAGCCGGCCAAGAAGCCGGCGCTGAAGCTCAGCATGCTGAAGCCCAGCGTCAACAACATGACCGTGCGGGTGTTTGCGCGCGCGGCGGGTTTCGACCACGCCGAGACCGATGCCTGGGGCCACACCCGTTCGCCGGAGTTCATGGCGCGAAATCCCGCCCATTTGACACCGATGATCGAGGACAAGGGCCTGCCCAGAGGCGTGCTGTGGGAAAGCTGCGCTATCATGCAGTATCTCGCCAACAAGCACGGGTTGGAGAAATTCTATCCGAAGGCGCCGGCCAAGCGGGCGATGGTCGACAGTGCGATGTTCTACCTGATCGGCACGCTCTACCCCTATGTGGCGCGCGCCACCTATCCGGCGCTCGGCTTCCCGCACTATGCCGGCGAGGTCGGCCACAGCGACGCCCATCCCGACAAGAAGTCCGAAGCCCAGAAGGCGGCGATGGCGGCGATTGCCGAGCCGCTGGAGGTCTTCCACTCGTTCTTCAGGGACGGCAAGCCGTTCATCGGCGGCAAGCATCCGTCGATCGCCGATATCCGGCTGGCGGCGACGCTCGAATTTCTGGCCGTCATCGACTATGCCTTGCCCAAATGGGCGAAGGACTATGTGGCGGCGATTGAGAAGAAGCTCGGCAAGGCCTATAGCGAGCCGGCCGGCGACGTGCGCGGTTATATCGCCCATGTGAAGTCCCAGGCCAAGGCCTGAGCTTAAGGGTTCGTTAACCAAAGCCCTGTCTACTGCAGGCAATTCGCTTTCGGCCCGCGACCACGGATGTACTGGCGCAGAACGTCGCAGCGATAGGAAAGGTCGGCGCAATGCCGGCCTTTTGCTTTTCGCACGCTTTGTTCGACGCAATTCCCAAGGGAAAAGCGTTATGCGCTTTTCCGGGAAAACCGTTTCACACTTAACCGGCATTGCTTTATCGCCAGGCGCGATCGAGCAGCGATCAGACCGCGCAAGCCCAGTCAGGTGTCGCTTTTTCGGCGTCAAGTTTGCCGAGAGATATTGCCATTGCCGACGTTGGCCCTACCATCCATTGAGCGTCCCAGATGGACCGTGGTCAGGCGTGAGGGCTGGCGATGAAAAGCGTTGCGAGACGGATTGCGGTTGCGGGCGTGGTGCTGGCGGGCGCTGTTCATGCGTCAAGTGCAGCTGAACTCAACACGATGGACGATGTCGGGGCCGCGATCCAGGCTTGCTGGACACCGCCGGCGGGAGCGGGAACCGCCAGCGTCACCTTGAGCTTCAGCTTCAAGCGGGACGGCACGCTGATCGGCCCACCGAGGCCGACAGCCATCAAGGTGGAAGGCGATGCCAAGGCGAAGAAGTCCTTTGTCGACGCCGCAACGACCGCCTTGCAGAATTGTCTGCCCCTGACCTTCTCAGCGAAACTGGCGCAAGGCATCGCCGGCAACGTGTTCACGTTGCAATTCGCCTCTCCCAAGTAGGCACCCGCCGCCGGCTCAATGGTGACTGCGCCGTGCCGCGGCATGCCGGGCAAGATCGGGCGTTTCGAAGACGTAGTCGTTCCAGGCCGATTCCGGAACCTGACCGGCCAGATAGCATTCCAGCAACAGGCTTTGTTCGGGATTGAGAGGCCTTGGCGCGCGCTGATCCAGCCCCAGCGAGTGAAACAGGTTTCTTGTCAGGTCCGAGACGGTGAAGTGGATCGACATCTG
This sequence comes from Mesorhizobium sp. M7A.F.Ca.CA.002.15.2.1, assembly GCF_003998715.1. Lineage (NCBI taxonomy): Bacteria > Pseudomonadati > Pseudomonadota > Alphaproteobacteria > Hyphomicrobiales > Phyllobacteriaceae > Mesorhizobium > Mesorhizobium sp. M7A.F.Ca.CA.002.15.2.1. The sequence goes on along the minus strand of NZ_RZPI01000096.1, from coordinate 1,397 downwards.
CGTTCTCCCTTTGGTCCTTCAACGCGGAAGACCGGGCAAAGGTTTCGAACGCCTGGCGATAATGGCGGTCCGTTTCGTTGCAGGTCCGCGGCGAGGGTCGGGCTTGCGCTTTCCTTTGAGGTTCGTCTCAATCTTGAAATAAAAATGTAATATCGAATTTACACGAGATGACATAATACAATAGACAAAAGCTTACCCCGGCTGAAGTTCTTGAGATAATTAGAGTTTACTCATATAGCTGAAACTTGTGTAAGTTATGGACTGTAATTCCGGGTTCTCCGCAAAAAGGACCGAGTTGTCCCGATGATCCGTTTCTGGCCTTCCATGGTGGTCGCATTGATTTCGCTGGCGGCGGTTTTGTTCGGGACGCTTCCGTCCTACGCGGACAGCTGCGGCGCGATCAGAAGCCAGTTGCTTTCGGGTGGCCGCAGCAACGGGGCGAACCCGGAGCTTGCTCAACTGCGCCGGCAACTTGCAGCCATCCAGACTATCGAGAGACAGCGCCAGTGCACGGCGAAAAGTTCGCTTGGTGGTCTCTTCAACGCTTGCGCCGATCTCGCCAGGAGCCGCTCGGATGTGCAGCGCCGGATCGCTGCCGCCGGGAATTCAGGCCGCGACACGGCGGGTCTGCAGGCGCGCCTCGTGGCGCTTGGCTGCGCGCCTTCGGCAAAGCAACGGTCTGCGCGCGCCGCGCCCGGCACCCAATCGGCGAGCACCACGTTCGGCGGCAATGCGATGCTGTTTTGCGTGCGTCTGTCGGACGGGTATTTCTTCCCGGCGCCAAAGTCGCAATTCGCCGCCAGCGGTGATCTGAAGGAGACGGCCGATCAATGCCGTTACATCTGCGATGACCCCAGCGTCGACCTCTACACGTTGAACGATGCCAGCCTCGAAACCGACCAGATGGTCGCGCTCGACACGCGCAAGCCTTATACCGAACTGCCGGCAGCCTTCAGATATCGCGATGATGCGAATTTCAAGGCATGCGACGTCAAGCGATACTACCAGCGGGTCACCGAACTGCGAGCCAGGACTGTGACGCCCGCCAACATGCGCAATGCCATTATTCCGCTGCCGACGGCGAAGCCGGATCTCGGCACGGTTGCGGCCGTCCCTGGAATCGATGCCGAAGCGCCAGGTGCCGCCCAGCACCTTTCGATCGAGGCCGGCAAGCGGTCGGTGCGCGTGGTCGGCCCGGCGTTTTTCCCGGCCGAATGATCGCCGGCTTCCCCAATTGGCGATCACCGGTTGCGGCGTGCCTGCTGCGATGCGGTTGCCTGATCCGGCTGGAACAGAGAGGCGCTCATGGCGTTGTGATCGACATCAGCCGGGAGAAACGCCGTGGCTACGTTCCGGGAAATGCGGGTACTGGAGATCGTCGAAGATGACTCGCTGAC
>NZ_RZPI01000969.1:0-1436 GCF_003998715.1 Mesorhizobium sp. M7A.F.Ca.CA.002.15.2.1 | reverse complement strand
GCGAGGCCGATCCGGCCGGCGACGGAATCGACTTCGTCGCCAACGCACCCCGGCCCATGGAGATGGAGTACGCGATCTCCAATGGCTTCGGCTTTGGCGGCGTGAATGCCAGCGCCCTGTTCAGACGCTGGAACTAGCGGTGGCCAGACGCAGTCATGACCGACGCCCTTTGCCCCGGCCTATCTCAATGCTTTTCCCAATCCGATCCAACGCAAAGAAGGATATGATTTCCATGAACAAGACCAGTCCCGGCGTCGCCCTTGTCACAGGGGCATCTTCCGGCATCGGGCGCGCTACCGCCGACGCCTTGCTCGGCGCTGGCTTTCGCGTCTTCGGAACCAGCCGTCGCACGGCCTCACAGCAATCCGCCGGCGTGACCATGCTGACCTGCGACGTGACCGACGACGCGTCCGTCGCGACAATGGTCGATGACGTTCTGGCCGCGGCCGGACGCATCGACGTGCTTGTCAACAATGCCGGCATGGGGCTGTTTGGCGGCGCGGAGGAGTCCTCGACCGCCCAGGCCAAGGCGCTGTTCGACGTGAACGTCTTCGGCGTCTTGCGCGTGACCAACGCGGTGCTGCCGGCAATGCGGCGCCAAGGGAAGGGCAGAATCGTAAATTTGAGCTCGGTACAGGGGTTCATCCCCGCTCCCTATTTCGCGCTTTACTCGTCGACCAAACACGCCATCGAAGGGTATTCCGAGTCGCTCGATCACGAATTGCGCCCCTTCGGCATTCGCGTTTCGCTGGTGGAGCCCGCCTATACCCGCACATCATTCGAGGACAATCTTGCCGCCCCCGACCGGTCGCTCGAAATCTACGACTCCGCGCGCGCCGGGATGACTATGTCAGTGCGGAAATCGATGGAAAAAGGCGATGCGCCCGAAGTGGTCGCCAAGACCATTTTGGCAGCAGCGACCGATCCCGCGCCGAAGAAACGCTATGCGGCGGGAAAAATGGCGCGCCAGGTCAGTTTCCTGCGCCGTTTCGTCCCCGCATCCGAATTCGACAAGAGCCTGCGCAAGCAGCTTGGGTTGCCGGTCTGAAATCGGGCGCTGCCTTGGCGCGTCAGCGAGCAGCCGCCTGTTTCTCGAGCCTGCGGGCGTATTGCGTCAGCGGAAAGCACATGACGAAGAAGATCAGCGCCACCAGCCCGTATACCTTGAACGGTTCGAAGGTCGCATTGTTGATGGCGTTGGAGGTCCGCACCAGCTCCTCGAAGCCGATGATCGAGGTGAGCGCCGTCGATTTGATCAGCTGCACCAGGAAGCCGACGGTGGGTGCGCGGGTGATCGAAAACGCCTGCGGCAGGATGATCAGCCTGAGTTCCTGCAGATAGTGCAGGCCGAGGCTGGCACCGGCGTCCCATTGACCGAGGGGTAGCGCCGCGACGCCGGAGCGCCAGATTTCGGCGAGATAGGCGCTGGCGAAGAA
>NZ_RZPI01000968.1:0-1437 GCF_003998715.1 Mesorhizobium sp. M7A.F.Ca.CA.002.15.2.1 | reverse complement strand
CTCCCTCACCTGCTTGGCGACTTCGGTGCTTGCTGCGACTGAAATGGTGATGCTGGCGTGCGGGTAGTTGCTGTGGAACTCGGACAGCGCCTGATCAAAGAGCGGCGAGACGACATGGCTTGCCGTCGCGATCATCACATGGCCGGTAACATCGTCGCTGATGCCGCGCATCAGCAGCGGCAACTGCGATATGGTGCCGAACACCTCGACGCTCTGCTCGTAGAGAAGCCGCCCGACCTCGGTCAGTTCGAAGCGCGTCGCGTCGCGCTCGACCAGACGCCGGCCCACCCGGTCCTCCAGTCGCCGCAGAGCATTGCTGACGCTGGGTTGCTTGAGGTTCAGTCGCTCCGCAGCTCGCGTGATGCCCTTCACCTCCGCGATGACGACGAATGTCCTCAGAAGGTTCCAGTCGAGATCCCAGACCAGCCGTTCGGGGCGTGGAAGTACCATTCCTGATATCTATGCTCTCTATTCGCATTATCTATTTGCGCAATGATACCGCAAAGGCAATCATTGATGACAGGAAAGCGTCTGCACGCCTCCCAAGAACAAACCTTGCGCGCCATCCAGAGGAGAGGAAATCAGATGAACAGAGTATTTTCCGGCATCGCCGTTGCGGCCCTGCTGCTTGCGTCGACCTTCACTGCCGTTTCGGCCAGGGCCGACGACCTCGAAAAGATCAAGGCGGCGGGCGAGCTGAAGATTTCCATGAGCGGTCAGTATCCGCCCTTCAACTTCGTCAACGACCAGAATGAAGTCGTCGGTTTCGACGCCGATATCGGCAAGGCCATCGCCGAGCGCATCGGTGTCAAGGGCACCATCATCACCACGGCCTGGGACGGCATCATTGCCGGCCTGCTCGCCAACAAATACGACACCGTCGTTGGCTCGATGACGATCACGCCTGAGCGTGAAAAGGTGGTCGATTTCGTCGGGCCTTACTACCACGCCGGCCGCGCCGTTTTCGTCAGCGAGCAGTCGAAAGTGCAGAGCCTCGACGACCTCAAGGGCAAGACCATTGGCGTGACGCTGGGCGAGACGCATGAGAAATGGGCGCGCGAAAAGGGTGGCTGGGATATCCGTACCTACAAGGGCCTGCCGGAAATGCTGCTGGAGCTGAGGGCCGGCCGCGTCGACGCGATAGTCGTCGACAACATTCCGGTCATGGTTGCCGTCAAGGAGACGGGCGAGAAGGTCCGCAAGCTCAACACGCCCGATATCGAAGGCGGCGCTGTTGCCATCGGCATCGCCATCCGCAAGGACAATCCGGAGCTCAAGGCTGCGATGCAGAAGGCGCTGGACGACATGCTGGCGGACGGCAGCTACGAAAAGATCTCGATGAAGTGGGTCGGCAGCGACATCCGCTGATCTCTCCTGGCTTCAGGCGAGCAAAGCCGCCTGAAGCCGAGCGTTACTCCTGCTGGACCCTTTCATGGA
>NZ_RZPI01000967.1:0-1447 GCF_003998715.1 Mesorhizobium sp. M7A.F.Ca.CA.002.15.2.1 | reverse complement strand
CCCCCTCCCCCCCCCCCGCCGCTGACGGCCAATCTGCACCACGAGATCGACCTGGTGGCCGCGATCGGCAAGGCCGGCTTCCGCATTCCCCGCGACAAGGCGCTGGACCATGTCTGGGGCTACGGCGTCGGCATCGACCTCACCCGCCGCGACCTGCAGGACGAGGCCAAGAAGGCCGCCCGGCCCTGGGACTGGTCGAAGGCCTTCGACCGCTCCGCCCCTTGCAGCCCGTTGGTGCAAGCGCACGAATCCGGCCACCCACAGAAGGGCCGCATCTGGCTCGCCGTCAACGGCAAGGTCAGGCAGGATGCCGACCTCGCCGAACTGATCTGGCCGATACCGGATATCGTGTCGATCTGCAGCGAGGCGATGGAGCTCGAGCCCGGCGACCTGATCTTCACCGGTACGCCAGCAGGCGTCGGCGCGGTTGGCCCCGGCGACACGATGACCGGCGGCGTCGACGGCATCGGCACCATCGAAATAACCATCGGCCAGCCGAAGTGAGCGCATGAGCAAACTCGTCCTGCACAACTACTATCGCTCCTCCACCTCCTACCGGGTGCGGATCGCGCTGGAGATGAAGGGGCTGAGCTACGACTATATCCCGCATCATCTGCGCCATGGCGAGCACCTCGAACCAGCCTATCTCGCGGTCAATCCGCAAGGGCTGGTGCCGGCGCTGGTGCTCGGCGACGGCACGCTGCTGACGCAATCGCTGGCGATCATCGAATTCCTCGACGAGACCAGCCCGGAACCACCGCTATTGCCAGGGGATGCGGCCGGTCGGGCACGGGTCAGAATGCTGGCGCAGATGATCGCCTGCGACATCCACCCGGTGAACAATCTGCGCGTGCTGACCTCGCTGCGCACGCTGTTCGGCGCCGGCGACGAGGACGTCGTCAACTGGTTCCGCCACTGGGTGAACGAGGGCTTTCAGCCGCTTGAAAAGATCCTGGCCTTGTCGGCGGAGACCGGAACATTCTGCCATGGCGACGCGCCGGGTCTGGCTGACATCTGCCTCGCCGCACAGATTGCCAGCAATGCCCGCTTTGGCGTCGATCTGACGCCCTACCCGACGATCGCGCGCATCAACGCCGCCTGCATGGCGCTGCCGGCCTTCCAGAAAGCGGCGCCCCAGAACCAGATCGACGCGGAATAAGGCGTCATCTGCGTAGCGTCGGCACCGGAACAGTATGGCTGGCGGAATCGATTTTCGCTTGACCGGATAGGGAATCGGCTATCGTTTCCCGCAGGCCGTGTGAAAGGTGGTGTTGCCGATGAAAGCCGTCGTCTTCGAGAAATTCGGCGAAGCGCCGAGGATCCAGACCGTTCCTGATCCGAAGCCGGCAGCCGATGGCGTCGTCATCAAGGTCGAGGCGACCGGTCTGTGCCGCAGCGACTGGCATGGCTGGATGGGTCATGACGAAGGCATCACGCTGCCGCACGT
>NZ_RZPI01000966.1:0-1454 GCF_003998715.1 Mesorhizobium sp. M7A.F.Ca.CA.002.15.2.1 | reverse complement strand
GTATAGAGCACGAGATCGGCGCCCTGACGTGCGGCATCCGCCCTCGCCTCGCGGGCTTTGGCGAGATTGCCTGATATGTCGCCGACAGTCGGATTGAGCTGGGCGACGGCGATGCGCAGGATGTCGAGCTTCTTGGTCATGCCTGCTGACTTAGCGCGGCAAAATTGCTCGGGCAATGGCGTTCGTTTGGACCAATTCGGAGCAAATGACGAATGTCATTCGTGTCCGGACCGATCGATTCGATCGTGTTGACCGATCGACGAATGCCGATCGTGGCAAGCGACCACGTTTCAGTCGTCGCCCATATATTCGCGCAGCGCTTGCGGCGAATGGTTCTCGCCGATCGACATCGCCAGGATGCGTGAAATATGGCGGCGCGGCAGATGCGTCTCCGCTGCCCATTGATTGATTTGCCTCTGGATCTTGTCCAGGTCCTTCTTCGAAGTCGGGCTTTCGGCGATGTCGAGGCCGGCGTCGCGCAACGCCGCGGCCATATCGCCCGAGATGACGAACGCATCCCACCCCAGCCAGCGCAGGAAATACTGGCCCGTGTTGCCGCCCAGCCGGCTGCCATGCTTGCCGAGCCAGGCCATCAGCCCGACCTGGTCATCATCAGGCCATTCCGCAAGGAATTTGCCGAAACCGCCATATTCCTTCGACACACGCTCGACAAAGGCAGCATTGTCGCGAACGGATCTGATCTTCTGCGGGTTGCGTACGATGCGCTGGTCGGCCGTCAGATCGTGCCAGAAATCATCGGGCTGGAACAACAGCCGCTTCGGCTCGAAGCGCAGAAACGCCTCCTCGAAGCCAGGCCATTTCTGCTCGATGACGCGCCAGACGAAACCGGCGGCGAAGACGCGCTCAGCCATAATGGAGAGAATGCGGTCATCGGGGATGTCAGCCACGGCGGCATTGTCAGGCGCCGGACCAAGCAGCGACGTCAGTTCCTCTTCGCCGCCCTTACGTTTTGCGGCGCGAGCGCGAATTTTCTTGAAATCGGCCATTGGTCCCTCGGCAACTGGAATCAATCTAACACTTCCCGTGTGAGCCGGCAGCCTCTACCTCTTACGGCAAGCCTAAGACCCTGGAGATGGCCATGAACAAGACGATCGACGATCTGGCGAACCGCTGGCTCAAGCGGCGGCCGGACGGCCTCAGCCAGCTCGAAAGCCGGGTGCTGCAATCGACGCTCGAACGCACCACCATCTCGCGCGACACCAACAAGGCCGTTGCCTTCCACCAGACCTTCGGCGACCGGCTTGCCGATACGATCGCCCGCATCGGCGGGTCATGGTCCTTCATCCTGACCTTCATCGCCTTTCTGGTCTTATGGACGGCGGGCAATGTCTGGCTGCTGTCGCGTGACGCCTTCGATCCCTACCCGTTCATCTTCCTCAATCTCGTTTTGTCGATGGTAGCCGCCTTGCAGGCGCCTGTGATCATGATGGCGC
>NZ_RZPI01000965.1:0-1454 GCF_003998715.1 Mesorhizobium sp. M7A.F.Ca.CA.002.15.2.1 | reverse complement strand
TCGACCGGCCGCGCGCCCGACCAGGCAAGGCAATCCTCGACTTCTTTCACCTGCTCGGCAATGTGGATGTGGATAGGCCCGTCCGGCGCCAGGGCAGTCACGTCAATCAGTTCTTCCGGTGTCGCGGCGCGAAGGCTGTGCGGAGCGACGCCGACAACAGCCTGATCCAACGCGCGAACCGATTCGCGGCATTTCTCAACAAGCCGCGAGAATCGATTCACATCGTTGATGAATCGCCGCTGGCCTTCGTTTGGTGCGGCACCGCCGAAAGACGAGTGCGCATAAAACACCGGCAAAAGCGTCAGGCCGATGCCTGCCTCGCCGGCCGCGGCCGCAATGCGCTCGGCCATCTCGGCGAGGTTGGCGTAGGGTTTTCCATCGCGGTCGTGATGCAGATAGTGAAATTCGCCGACGCGGGAAAAACCGGCCTCCAGCATCTCGACATAGAGTTGTGCGGCAACCGCCTCGACCTGATCGGGCGTCATCGACAGGGCGAAACGGTACATCACCTCGCGCCAGCTCCAGAAACTGTCGGCGGAGGGGCCGCGAAGCTCGGCAAGGCCGGCCATGCCGCGCTGGAAGGCGTGGCTGTGCAAATTGGGCATGCCGGGCAACAGGATCGCGTGACGTTCGTCGCCGGCTGCCGCAGCAGCGCCAGGCTGAACGGCTGTGATGCGTCCCTCGGCCAGGGTAAGCCGCACATTTTCGCGCCAGCCATCGGGAAGGAGCGCCTGTTCCGCAAAGATCGCTGCCACTTTTCTCTCCGGTTCTCTGTGTCTCATGCGATGAAGGCACTTGCAGTGCGTTTCAATATGTATATACATAATCGTCATCGATTGAAACGGAAAAGATGATGGCTGCAAAGAGCAAAAGCCGGGCAGGGGATCTTCGTCTGTGGCGCAATGCGCGGCTGACGACAATGGCCGACGGGTCTGCCGGACTTGGCGTCGTCGAACATGGCGCGGTCGCTGCGCGTGACGGCCGCATTGTTTATGCCGGCCCCGAGTCGGAGCTGCCCCCGACACTTGCCCAGGGCGCCGAGACGGTTGATTGCGAGGGCCGCTGGATCACACCCGGCCTGATCGACTGCCACACCCATCTGGTCCATGCCGGCAACCGCGCCAACGAATTCGAGATGCGGCTGGCCGGCGCCACTTATGAAGAGGTCGCCCGGGCTGGTGGCGGCATAGTCTCCTCGGTCAAGTCGCTGCGCGCCGCCAGCGAGAGCGAACTGGTCACCCAATCACTGCCACGCCTCGATGCGCTGATTGCCGAGGGCGTAACCACCGTGGAGGTAAAATCAGGCTACGGCCTGGACCTCGAAAACGAGAAGAAGTCGCTGCGTGCCGCACGGCGGCTGGGCAACCAGCGGCCGGTGACGATCCGCACGACCTTCCTCGGCGCCCACGCGCTGCCGCCGGAAGCCAAGGGTGACAAGGACGCCTTTATCGATC
>NZ_RZPI01000964.1:0-1457 GCF_003998715.1 Mesorhizobium sp. M7A.F.Ca.CA.002.15.2.1 | reverse complement strand
GTGCCGGAGATCGTCATCGATGCCGTCTCGGGCAGTTTCCTCGGCATTCCCTATCCGGTTTTCTGGGGCATCGTCGTGATCCTGGCAGCGTGGAAACTGCTCTACGGATCCCGGTACGGGCTGCATCTGTTTGCGATTGGCGGCGGCATCGCGTCCGGCGCCGAGAGTGCTGCCCGCAATTTCGGCGTCTCCGACCGCCGCAACATCATCCTCGCCTATGTGATCTGTTCCTGTTTCGCAGCCGTTGCCGGTGTCTTCCTCGCCGGGCGCATCGTGTCGGGCGATCCGAATGTCGGGCTGCTTTTCGAACTCGATACCGTCACCGCCGTGGCGCTTGGAGGCACCCAGCTTTCCGGTGGCATAGGCAGCCTGCACGGCACCGTGATCGGCGCGCTGGTCATGGCGCTGCTGGCCAATGGCATGAACCTCGCCAACGTCTCGCCGTTCGTCCAGACCGCGATCAAGGGCGGCATCCTGCTGGCGGTGGTCGGGCTGCAATCCCGCAAGAAGATGGGGCTCTGAAAGATGGCTGCCGTTCTCGCAAATCCGATCGCCCGGCGCCTGCTGCGCATACCGCCGTCCTATTTTGTCTTCCTCGTGCTGCTGGCCACGCTGTGGATCGCACGGCCGAACATGCTCAACCTCAACATCATGGGTATCTTCGTCAGGCAGATCGTCCCGCTCGGCATCCTGGTTCTGGGGCAGCTCGTCGTCATGCGGGTGAAGTCGATCGACCTTTCCGGCGGCGGCATCATCCTGCTCATCAACTATTTCATTTCGTCGGGCACTTTCCCCGGCGCGTCGATGCCTTTCTTCGTCGTGCTGGCGCTCGGTACCGGCCTCGTCATCGGCCTGTTCAACGGCTTCATGATAGGGAGCCGGCGGGTGTCGGCGGTCATCGTCACGCTGGCGGTCAGCATCATCCTGGTCGGGCTGGTGCAGTTCCTGTCGAGCGGCAATCCGCCCGGCGATGTGCCGAAGCTGTTCAACGACCTCTACAACACGAAATTCCTGTCGGTTCCGACGCCGGTGCTGTTCTGGGTCCTGCTGACCGCTTTGGTGTGGCTGCTGCTGTCGCGGACCGTCTTTGGCCGCTACGTCGCCTCGGTCGGGGAGAATGCCGAAGCCGCGCATTTTTCCGGCGTGCCGGTCCAGCGCACGGTGATCCTTGCGCACACGCTCGCCGGCCTGATCGCGGCGATCGCGGCCCTGGTACAGACCGGTTCGATCGCCGTCGGCAGCGTCCGTGTCGGCCTCGACCTGCCGATCCTGGCGGTCGCGGCAACGATCCTCGGCGGCGTCGTCTTCGGTCGCGGCGACGGTGGCGTCTGGGGACCTTTCTTCGGGGCGTTGTGCTTTGCGCTGCTGTTCGTGGTGATGACCGTGCTCGGCATCGACGAGCCCGGCAAGCTCATCGCGCAGGGCGTCATCATCCTGGGTGCCGCGATCTTCTACGG
>NZ_RZPI01000963.1:0-1478 GCF_003998715.1 Mesorhizobium sp. M7A.F.Ca.CA.002.15.2.1 | reverse complement strand
GATCGACCCTGCGGTCGGCATCACCAGACTATTGCCGGTCGGTGCGGAGGTTGGGATCGGCGAGCCGCTGGCGCTGATCCATGCCCGCTCATCGGCCGATGCCGAGGCCGCCGCGGCAACCGTGCTTTCGGCCTATATGGTCGGTGCCTCGAAGCCGCCCGCCGACAAGTCGGTCATCCGGCGGATTCTGCCGCGCGGCTAGAGCAATTCCAGGAAAAGTGTGAAACGGTTCTCCCTGGGAAAAAGCGCATAGCGCTTTCCCTTGGGAATTTGGGAAAACGAATAGCCTTACTGGACGAGCAGCAGCGTGCCGTTCTCGACCTGGTATTTGTCGAGCCGGTTGAGGAAGCTCATGCCGATCAGATTGGTGCGCAGCGCCCTGTCGTCGAGCACGATGGTCTGGACGTCATTGACGGTGATGCTGCCGATCTGCAGGCGGTCGATCATGGCCACAGCCGCCTTGATGGTGCCGTTGGCGGTGTTGACCTCGCGGTTGAAGTCGGAAGCGTTCAGCGACAGGCCGATCCTGCGTGCCGTCGAAATGTTGATGGCGACCAATGTAGCGCCGGTGTCGATCATGCCGTCGACCTGACGTCCGTTGAGCTTGAAGGGTGACGAGAAATGCCCGCGTTCGTCTGCCGCGACGAGGACCTTGCGGCCCATCGGCAGCGGTGCCGCGGGCTTGTTGGGCACCGATGCCAGATTGACGTTCGGCTGGGCTTCGACCGCTTGTTTGCCCGGCACCGCCGACCTCAGCAGGTTTTCGACGAGTTGCGGATTCGACTGATACACAATCGGTATCGATGCCGATGTACCGGCGAAAACGGCGAGGATCAGAAGTTTGCGCAGCATGGATCGGCCTCGCCGCATGACCCCGAAAATCGGGAACGATTTTCGGAAAGGCTCATGCACAAAATCAAAGTGCTACAGCGTCCTTTGCGCGTCCGAAACGGACGCGCGGCGCTGTAGTGACAGCCGATCGTTAAGCCCGGATGGTGTTTGCCGCTTTAACGCGCGCCAAAACCGCGCCTTTTCGTAAATATTTGGTAAATCGTACCAGGCGACTTGGTCTGATATTACTTGGTCCCGTACATGCGGTCGCCGGCGTCGCCGAGGCCGGGCATGATGTAGCCCTTCTCGTTGAGCTGGCGGTCGATCGAAGCGGTGAAGACGGGAACGTCCGGATGCGCCTTGATGAAGCGCTCGATGCCTTCGGGCGCCGCCAGCAGGCAAAGGAAACGGATGTTGGTGGCGCCGCGCTCTTTCAGCTTGTCGATCGCCGCGATCGCCGAATTGGCGGTGGCCAGCATCGGATCGACGACGATCACCAGCCGGTCGGCGAGGTCGCTCGGCGCCTTGAAGAAATATTCGACCGCCTCCAGCGTTTCGTGATCGCGGTAGAGACCGACATGGGCGACGCGCGCCGCCGGCACCAGGTCGAGCAGGCCTTCCAGCAAGCCGTTGCCGGCGCGCAGCAC
>NZ_RZPI01000962.1:0-1480 GCF_003998715.1 Mesorhizobium sp. M7A.F.Ca.CA.002.15.2.1 | reverse complement strand
CTTCTTCTCCGCGGCCGTCGGCCCAGAGCCGGAAAAGGACCCGAGCGTCGAATGCAGAGGGCCGCTCAGCGTGCTGGCGCCAAGCGCCTGCGCGCAGTCGATCGCCCATTTCATGTAGTCGACACCGGCCTTGCGGGTTGCCGCGTCGGCCGCGATCAAATTCATCGCCGGATCGCCCATGGCCGAAACCGCAGTCCGCTCCAGCCCGATGCGGTCGAGCAGATCGCCGAGCTTTCTATAATCGTCCGGCGTGCCGGCGAAGATCGGTATCTCGACGCCATCGAAACCGGTCGCCTTGATGTCGCGCAGCAGCGGCTCGTGTTTCTTCGACACCGCCGTCGTCCACAAGAACATGCACATGCCGATTTTCATCGACGCCCCCTCCCCTTAGATTCCTCGGATCGCCGGGGTGTTGAGATTCAGGTCAGGCCAAGCCGAAAACGGCTGGTTCCGAGAACCGGAGCGGAGCGTACTTTTGGGTACGTGAGCACCGGAAGCGCAGGAAACGGCCGTTTGCAGGCCGGCCTCACCTGAATCTCAGCGCCCCTTGGACTAGAGCTTCGTCCACGCCCCGTTCTTCTTCGACGACTTCACGCAAGCCTCGATGAAGGCCATGCCCTCGACGCCGTCCTGTATGGTCGGGAAGACGACATCCTTTGCCGGCTTGCCGCCCTTGCGGCGTGCCGCCCGGATGGCGCGTGCGGCCTCCTGGTAGATGTTGGCGAAGCCTTCGAGGTAGCCTTCCGGATGGCCTGACGGCACGCGGCTGACACGGCCCGCCACCGGCAGCGCGCCGGCGCCATTGCGGGTAATCAATTGCTTTGGCTGGCCGAATGGGGTGTACCAGAGATAGTTCGGGTCGGCCTGCACCCATTCCAGCCCACCCTTCGAGCCATAGATGCGCAGCTTCAGCCCGTTCTCATGGCCGGGCGCCACCTGGCTTGCCCAGATCATGCCCTTGGCCGGGTGCGTCTTGCCGGTAGGCTTGAAGCGCAGCATGACGTTGACGTTGTCATCCAGTAGCCGTCCCGGCACGAAGGCGTCGAGATCGGCCGACAGGGAGTCCAGTTCCAGCCCCGAGACGAAGCGGGCGAGGTTGTAGGCATGCGTGCCGATATCGCCCAGCGCACCGCCGGCACCTGCCTGCTTGGGGTCGGAGCGCCACGCCGCCTGCTTCTGGCCTGTCGCCGCCAAATCCTCGGTCAGCCAGTCCTGCGGATATTCGGACTGCACGATGCGGATGTCGCCGAGCACGCCCTTGGCGACCATTTCGCGTGCTTGCCGCACCATCGGATAGGCGGTGTAGTTGTGCGTCAGCACGAACACCTTGCCGGTCTTCTCGACTATCGCCGCGAGCTTTTTCGCTTCGGCCAGCGTCGTCGCCAGCGGCTTGTCGCAGATGACGTGGATGCCGGCCTCGAGGAAAGCTTTTTCCGCTGGCACATGCACCTTGTTGGGCGTGACGATGGCCACCGCTTCG
>NZ_RZPI01000961.1:0-1485 GCF_003998715.1 Mesorhizobium sp. M7A.F.Ca.CA.002.15.2.1 | reverse complement strand
CATTGGTGCCGGCGGCGCTGCTGATCGGGCCGATGCTGGCCGCCATCGTCGCCGGCACCAATGGCGCCACGGTGCGCGTGCCGCGTCTTCTGTTCGGCGCCGCCCAGGCGATCGTCGGCTGCCTCGTCGCGGCGTCGATCTCGGCCGACATCTTTCCGGTCTTCACCCAGGAATGGCCGCTGTTTCTCGGCGTCGTGGTGGCCACCGTCACAGCCTCCAGCCTGCTCGGCTGGCTGATCAGCCGCTGGCGCATCCTGCCCGGCACCACCGCCGTCTGGGGCTCGTCGCCGGGTGCGGCCACCGCCATGGTGCTGATGGCGGGTGCCTTCGGCGCCGATCAGCGGCTCGTCGCTTTCATGCAATATCTGCGCGTCATCTTCGTCTCGATGACGGCGGCACTCGTTGCCAAGATGTGGGTCGACACGTCTGAGGTCGAAATCCCCGCCATCGTCTGGTTTCCGCCGATCGATGCCCAAGCCTTCGCCGCCACCATCGGCATCGCGGTCGTAGGCGGCCTGGCGGGAAAGTTGTGCCGACTGCCCTCGCCCTTCTTCCTCGGCACCTTCATCTTCGGCACCGTCGTCCATCTCGGCTTGGGCGTGGAAATGCAATTGCCGCAATGGCTGCTGGCCGTCAGCTACGCCATGGTCGGCTGGTCGATCGGCCTGAACTTCACAAGGGCGATCCTGCGCCATGCGGCGCGCGCCTTGCCGCAGATCATCGCCTCGATCGTGGCCTTGATCGCCTTTTGCGGCGGCCTTGCCTTCATGATCAGCCATCTCCTGGGCATCGATCCGCTGACCGCCTATCTGGCGACCAGCCCCGGCGGCATGGACAGCATCGCCATCATCGCTGCAGCAGCGCAGAACGTCGACATCTCTTTCGTCATGGCGCTGCAATCAGCACGCTTCCTGATCGTGCTGCTGATCGGCCCGAGCGTCGCGCGGCTGGTGGCGAGAAGCGTCAGGCAATAGGCAGCGGCTAGTCCTCGCCGCCCTCGCCCACGCTGTGCGCGTCCCGGCGCCAGTAGGCCGTAACCAGGTGGCGGTCGCGCGGCAGGCCCCACTGTTTGCGCACGATCTTGCGGATCTCCCGGAAATCGCCAAATTCGCAACCGACCCAGACGTACAGGCCGTCGGCAAGCGCCATGTGCTTGCGCTCGCGCAAGGCGGCGGACAACAGGCCCGCGGTGCCGGCCTCGCGGCCGTGCCGGTAAAGCCAGGTGATGTCGATATTATCCCCTTGCGCCAGCGCCATCCGGTCGTCCGGCCCATCGATCTCGATCAGCGCCTCAGCGCGTGTTGACGGCGGCAGATCTTCCAGAATCCTGCCTATGGCGGGAAGTGCTGTGTCGTCGCCGAGCAGAAGCAAGGTCTGCGCCACCGGAGCGTCGCCGCCACCGGGTCCGATCATGCCGATGACATCTCCCGCCCGTGCATTTTGCGCGAAGCTGGCGGCGGGCGTCTCCTGGCCGGGGTGCAGCAC
>NZ_RZPI01000960.1:0-1487 GCF_003998715.1 Mesorhizobium sp. M7A.F.Ca.CA.002.15.2.1 | reverse complement strand
GGGGAAAGGGCCCCCGAAGGGGGGGTGAGGGGCGGCGCGACCCTCGACTATCCTCTGGCAGCTTCCTCTATCTTGGCGATGTCGATCTTGCTCATCTGCATCATCGCCGACATCACGCGGCCGGCCTTGGCCCGGTCCGGATCCAGAAGCAGGCGCGGCAGCTGCTCCGGCACAACCTGCCAGGAGACGCCGAATTTATCCTTCAGCCAGCTGCATTGCGATGGTTGGCCGCCACCTTCGATGAGCTTGTCCCAGAAGTAATCCACCTCTTCCTGCGTCTTGCAGTCGATCGACTGCGACATCGCTTCGCTGTGCTTGAACTGCGGTCCACCATTGAGCGCCTGGAACTGCACGCCGTCGAGTTCGAACGTGGTCACCAACACCTTGCCTGCATCGGCGTGGCCTTCGGGCCAACGCATCACGCTCAGCACCTTGGAATTCTTGAAGATGGAGACGTAGAAGTTCATGGCCTCTTCGGCTCGGCCGTCGAACCACAGGCAGGTGGTGATCTTTTGCATGTCGTGCTCCTCGTGCTGTTTCGGTCGCTGTTCCTGTGAAACGGCTGACTCCGAATATGGTGCCATCTCCTTGCCGTCTGCCCAAGGACGGACATGCAGCGCGCCATCCGACAGTGCCACGCATTTTTTTGAGAGAATCTGGCGCATTGCAAAATTGTGGCCAGACCATACTTGCGCGTCTATAACGCCTGCGGTCCGAATTCAGCTCCGCCGCGCCAACCCCTGGGCTGCGGCCAGCCACCAAGGAAAAAACATGCCTGCCTATCGTTCCCGCACCACCACCCATGGCCGCAACATGGCCGGCGCTCGCGGCCTCTGGCGCGCCACCGGCATGAAGGACTCGGATTTCGGCAAGCCGATCATTGCGGTGGTCAACTCCTTCACCCAGTTCGTGCCGGGCCATGTCCATCTGAAGGATCTCGGCCAATTGGTCGCGCGCGAGATCGAAAAGGCCGGCGGCGTTGCCAAGGAATTCAACACCATCGCCGTCGATGACGGCATCGCCATGGGCCATGACGGCATGCTCTATTCGCTCCCGTCGCGCGAGCTGATCGCCGATTCTGTCGAATACATGGTCAACGCGCATTGCGCCGACGCCATGGTCTGCATCTCCAATTGCGACAAGATCACGCCCGGCATGCTGATGGCCTCGTTGCGCCTCAACATCCCGACCGTCTTCGTCTCCGGCGGTCCGATGGAAGCCGGCAAGGTGGTGCTCGCCGGCAAGACGCAGGCGCTCGACCTGGTCGATGCCATGGTCGCGGCCGCCGACGACAAGATCTCCGATGAGGACGTCAAGGTCATCGAGCGCTCGGCCTGCCCGACCTGCGGCTCCTGCTCGGGCATGTTCACCGCCAATTCGATGAATTGTTTGACCGAGGCGCTTGGCCTGTCGCTGCCCGGCAACGGCTCGACATTGGCGACGCATGCCGACCGCAAGCGTCTGTTCGTCGAGGCCGGCCACCTGAT
>NZ_RZPI01000095.1:0-11677 GCF_003998715.1 Mesorhizobium sp. M7A.F.Ca.CA.002.15.2.1 | reverse complement strand
AAGATGTTCGACCGCCCGCACCTGCGGCTGGCCGAGCGGCTTCTGGCGCGGGCGAAGGCGGCAGGTGTTTCCGCCTGAGCGCCTGCTACCAAACCAATGGAATCAGGCGGTAACGGACCCGGGCCACATAGTCGTCATAGCCGCGCAGACCGGCGCGAAGCGTTTTCTCTTCGATGAAGGTGCGGATGGCCAAGAGAACGACGAGCACGAGCACCGACGCCAGCCCCCACCAGGAACCAAGCAGAAGTGCCGTGCCGGCGAAGAAGAGGATGGCGCCGGCATACATAGGATGGCGGACGTAGCTGTAAGGCCCGGTGGAGATCACACGTTGTCCGCGTTCGTCCTGGATCTTGACCACGGGCGCCGCAAAACTGTTCTCCAGCATCGTCAGATAGCAGATCCAGATTCCGAGCAGCAGGACCAGTGCGCCGACCACCTGCACCCAGACGGGAACCGCCGACCAGCCGAAACGCACGTCGAATCCCATGAATATCTGAGAACCAAAGATGGCGAGCAGAAGTATGGACAGCAGCACCTTGTCGGCCGCGTCCTGATTCTTCTGGATGGGAGAGCTCAGCCGCTCATTCATCAGACCGGGATCGCGCCTCGCCAGCGCCACGCCCAAGGTGAGACTGAGGCCCACCATCCCCACCAGATAGACCCAGGCCCCCGGCCAATGCAGCGTGCCGGCCGACAGGAAGAGCAAGGCGCCCATGGCGACGAACCAGACGAATGTCTGAAGAACCAATTTCGCGATCATGATCGACCTGCCTTGATATCCGCTGATGATTGGTATTTTAGACCATTGGTCTACCATACAGACCACTGGTCTATAGTTCAAGCGAACCTTCGACCCGAGGCTCCGAACTCCAGCTTAACAAAAGGCTTGCGGCAGTCGGTTGTGTTGGCGGCTTTTTGCCGGGCAGCCTTCCACGATAGGAATTTTTTCTTGACTCGGTGATCTCAGCTATGGTACATTTTTGCCCATGGTGCTGATTTGCGCCAGTGACCCGCCGCACAGGCGGGTTTTTCGTTTGATGCTCCGTCAGCCAACGCGCAAGCGGAGACTCCGAAGGGACCCGTTAACCCGAAATCCGTTGCCCTGGCTGCCGACGTCGGGACTGGACGGGAGCAGCCATCACGTGCAGAAAGTTCGTCATGCCCCGTGTCATCAAGCATCCAGAACTCAGGCGAGAAGAACTTCTGGATCATGCCCAGACCCTGTTCCTGACCCAAGGCTATGACAAAGCGAGCCTCAATGACGTGATTGCGTCCGCCGGCATCTCGAAGGGTGCTTTCTATCATTACTTCCCCTCCAAGGAGGCTCTCCTGGAGGCATTGGCCGATCGCTTTGCAAAACAGGCACTGGCTGGGGTCCAGGACATACTCCACGATCCCGGCCTCGACCCGCTTGGCCGCCTGAATGGCCTGCTCAGCCAGTCGCGGCGGGCCAAGATCGAAACCGCGCCGGAAGCTTGGGCTCTTTTCGAGACGATGTTCCGGCCTGAGAATCTGGTTCTTTTCCACCGTATCAATCTGGCCGCCAGCGCGTCGTTTTCACCGCTGCTGGTCAAGGTCATCAGGCAAGGAATCGAAGACGGCACCTTCAGGACCTTCGATCCGGAAGGTGTCGCCGACATCGTCATGCAATTCGGCATGGCCACGCGTGATGTCGTCGCCAAGGCCATTGCCGGCGGCAGCGACGCCGACATGGAGGCCGCGATCGAAGTCCTGGAGAAACGCGTCAGGCTCTACGAGATCGCCCTCGACCGCATACTGGGCCTGCCCGATGGAAGCATTCGGATCGGCGAGCCCGGCTATGTGCGCACCGTCATGACCGCCAGGCGGCGAACGAGTTCCGGCAAGGCGCGGTAGCTGGCCGAGCCTGATATCTAGTCCTTGTCCCAGCGCGGCCGGCGCATCGAAAACACCTCGTCGACGCTGGCATAGTCCATATAGCCGAGACGAGCGACATTGCCGGCCTTGGTGATGTCGAACAGGCCGTCCGTCAGGAAGGCGTCGTCGATATGCACGCCGACCACTTCACCGGCGACGATAACGGCACTTGTCGGCGACCCGTCCAGGGCCTTTGGCCGAAAAACTTCAGTCACCCGGCATTCGAGCGCGGCCGGCGCTGCCGCCACGCGCGGCGGGGCGACCAGGCGCGACGGCGCCATGGCAAGATCGGCATAGACGAACTCATTGACGCCGCGCGGAGCATTGACCGACGTGCGGTTCATCTTCTCCGCGAGATCGCGGCTGACCAGATTGGCCACGAACTCGCCGGTTTCCTGGGCGAAGGAGGCGCTGTCCTTCTCGCCTTCGGAGGAGAACCAGACGATGAAAGGCCGCGTCGAAACGGCATTGAAGAAGGAATACGGCGCGAGGTTGATCTCACCAGCCCTGTTCAGTGTCGAAATCCAGCCGATCGGACGCGGCGCCACGATCGCCTTCGAAGGGTCGTGCGGCAGGCCGTGGCCCTTTGAAGGCTCGTAGAACATTCAGCCGACCCACGGCCCCGAATAGTCACTGTACAGCTTTGCCGGATCGGGCCGGGGCCGCTCCGGCGCCGGGCCGGCATAGGAGCCGATATGGATGAAGCCGATGACCCGCTCCTGCGGCGCCAGCCCCAGCAGTGCCCTGCCCTCCGGCACATCCGAATACCAGTTGCTGATCATGTTGGTGCCAAAGCCCAGCGCGTTGGCTGATATCATCAGGTTCATCGCCGCCATGCCGCCCGACAGGAACATTTCCCATTGCGGGATTTTTGGATTCTCCCTGGGGACAGATACGACGCCGATCACCAGCGGTGCGCGCGAGAACCGCGCCAGTTCCTGATTGCGGCGGCCCTCCGTCAATGGGCCCTCCCGCTGCTCGGCAAGTGCTGCCAGTTGCCTGCCGATCTCGACGCGGGCGTCGCCACGGTAGAGGATGAAGCGCCAGGGCTCCAACCGGCCATGATCGGGCACCCGGGAGGCAGCAGTGATCATTGTCGCGATCTCCGCATCGCTCGGCGCCGGCTCCTTCAGATCTGGAATCGGTGCGGAGTTTCGGGTCAGCAGGAAGTCGATGATCGGCGACGCCATGGGCGCAAGTCTCCTGGACATTCTGTTTTGAGCTGAAGCGCACCATCGGGGATTCGGGCGGCTCGGGCATTGGCGCGGGATACGCCGGACGGAAGAGTCGTATCGGTCGGACTCTTAAGCCTTGAAATTGCCACCGCCATGGGCTTCAACGCAAGGCATGTTTGAGGGGACTGTCCGTCTTTTCCTGGTCTGGCTCGGCGCCCTGCTGTTCATGGCGCCGGTTTCGTTCGCCATGGCGCAGAATGTCGACGGTGTCAGCGACCTGAAGCTTCCGGGAATTTCGAGCTACGCGACGCCGAAAGGCGAGACGTCACTGGCGCTGAGCGGCGGCGGTGCCATCACACTCTCTGCCCAGTTGACCGACAAGGGTTCCGACATCACGCGCGGCATCGTCTGGCGGGTCTTCAAGCCGGAAGCCGTCAACGGCAAATTGCCGATGGTCGCCTCCTCGCATGGCGGCACCGCCGTCTTCCAGCTCGAGCCCGGCAGCTATCTGGTTCACGCCTCCTACGGCCGGGCCGGCGCCACCAAACGCATCACTGTCGGCAAGGACGCCAAGCGCGAAAGCCTCGTGCTCGATGCCGGCGGCCTCAAGCTCGACGCCGTGCTGTCCGGCGGCGTGCGCATTCCACCGAAGAAGCTGCGCTTTTCGATCTACGAGGGCACTGCCGAGGCCAATGGCGACCGCGCGCTGATCATTCCCGATGTCGAGCCCAACAGCGTCGTGCGGCTCAACGCCGGCATCTACCATGTCGTCTCGACCTATGGCGCGGTCAATGCAGTCATTCGCTCCGACATCCGCGTCGAGGCCGGCAAGCTGACCGAAGCCACCGTCGAGCATCACGCCGCCGAGATCACGATGAAGCTGGTGCGCGAAACCGGTGGCGAGGCGATCGCCGACACGTCCTGGTCACTGCTCAACGAGTCCGGCGATCCGATCAAGGAAACCGTCGGCGCTTTCGCCTCGATGGTGCTGGCCGAGGGCGACTACACCATCATCGCCAAGAACCGCGACCGCATCTACCAGAAGGATTTTACGGTCGTGGCCGGGCAGAACCAGGAAATCGAGGTTCTGGCCACCGAGGCCGCGGCGATGGATCCTGAAGAAGGCGCGGATTAGTTCGCAATCCACCAGAAGAATCAGGTGTCTGCGTCATCCTCTGAACCAGCAGGATAATCCTGTCCGCCGTAGAGCACGCGCAGGATGACCACGGTGTCACCGTCGACCCGGAAAACGATCGACACGCGGCGTTCAAAGCCGACGATGCGGACGCCGGGGCCAACAGTGTCGCGCACGGTCCCGCGCTCCGGGAAGTTGGACAGCGCCATGCACGCGGCCTCTATGCGGTCGACATAGTCGTCGGCACGTCTGCTCCCGCTGTCGTTTTCGATGTAGTCGTAGATGGCGAAGAGGTCGGCTTGAGCCGCCGGTCTGAAGACGACCTTATGTGTCAAGCTTGGAGGCCTTCATGCGGTCCGCATGATGGGCGCGCAGCGCTTTGAAGACGTCTTCTGCCGGGATGTCCGGACGCGGGTCGTCAAGGGCTTCCTGGACCTTGGCGCGCATAATCGCGGTGATGGTCTGCTCTTCGCGGTCGAGGGCGCGCAGCGCGGCGCGCATCACCTCGCTGGCGGAGTCGTAGGCACCCGACGCCAGGCGTACGTCAACGCTGGCCTGCTGGCGGCCGAGGGTCACGGTGATCGGTTTGCTGGTTCTCATGGCAAGCTCTTTCCTTGCCCTAATATAGCGCATGACATTACAGTGTCATACTATTTTTCTCAACGGCCAGCCAAGACTCGGCCCTGTGAGCCGGACGTTTATTGTTCAAGCCGCCAGTTCGGTCCGCGCCGGCAGGAACGGGATCCGGCGGCGTGGCAAAGCTGGCGCCAGGTCGAACACGCCGCGATGGAGGCGGTCGAGCAAGGCCTTGCGGTCGCGCAACGGCTCCAGTTCGCTCCAGCTCAGCACATCGCCGACGCGCACGTCGATCGCCTTGCCCGACAGCCGCGCGAATTCGTGGATGAGCAGCGATGTGCGCAGCGTCAGCGAGGCCTTGCCGACGAACTTGGCCACCCGGCCGTCGCGCTCGGCCATGTTCATCGGCCCGCTGACAAGATGGAACAGCCTGCCGTTCTGCCCGGAAAAATGCATCGGGATGACCGACGCCCTGGCGTCCTGGACGAGGCGGGCCGGAAACATCTTCCACGGCAGATCGCGCGCCCGGCCAAAACCCTTTGGCGCGGTGGCGACACCGCCGGCCGGAAATACCACGATGGTGACGCCCTCTTTCAACAGGCGCACCGCTTCATGGCGCACGGCCATGTTGTTCTTCAGCGCATCCTTGGTCTCCGAAAAGTCGCTCGGCAGCGAATAAGGCTCCATCTCGCGGATCTTGAGCAGATCCTTGTGGATCATCACCCGGAACGGACGGCCGAGCTGCTCGGCCAGCGACAGCACGGCGATACCGTCACCGATGCCGAACGGATGATTGGCGACGATCACCAGCGGCGTGTCCGGCAATTGCGCGGGCGGCCACTGATCAGCGGTCCGCACCCGCACGTCGATCAGGTCGAGCATGCGGCTGAACACGCGTTCGCCGGTCGGCACGATCTGGCGGCGCCAGAAATCATAAAGTGCTGTGTAGCGGTCGCGGCCCGACAAGCCTTCGACCGAATGTATGAACCAGCGCGTCAGCGCCGGCTGGCGCGGATTGGCATAGGAAAGCTCGGGAAAGGGTCGTTCGCGCAATTTCAACTTGAGCATAGGGGCTCGTTACAAGGTCGGCGTGACAGGGATATGAAAATGGCGGTGGATCGCTCCACCGCCATTTGGTCGAAACCATGCCAATCAGGCCGCGCGTTTGCGCCGGCGGTCGGGTGTGACGGCTTCCTCAGTCAGTTGCGCGATCGCCTGGTCAAGGCCAAGCGATTCCTGGTCGCGCGAGCCCAGTCGGCGCATGTTGACCGTCTGCTCTTCCGCTTCGCGCTTGCCGCAGACGAGGATGACCGGAACCTTGGCCAGGCTGTGCTCGCGGACCTTGTAGTTGATCTTCTCGTTGCGCAGATCCGCTTCCGCCAACAGCCCAGCGGCCTTCAGCTTTGCCACCACCTCGGTCGCATAGTCGTCGGCATCCGACGTGATCGTCGCCACCACCACCTGCAGCGGCGCGAACCACAGCGGGAAATGGCCGGAATAGTTCTCGATCAGGATGCCGAGGAAGCGCTCCATCGAGCCACAGATGGCGCGGTGAACCATGACAGGCTGCTTCTTCTCGGAATCCGAGCCGATGTAGAAGGCGCCAAACCGCTCCGGCAGGTTGAAATCGACCTGCGTCGTGCCGCACTGCCATTCGCGGCCGATGGCATCCTTCAGCACATATTCGAATTTCGGCCCGTAGAAGGCGCCCTCACCCGGATTGATCGAGGTCTTGATGCGATTGCCGGACCGTGTCCTGATCGTCTCCAGCACGCCGCCCATGATCGCCTCGGCGTGATCCCACGCCTCGTCGGTACCGACGCGTTTGTCCGGCCGCGTCGACAGCTTGACGCTGATTTCGTCGAAACCGAAATCAGCATAGGTCGACAGGATCAGATCGTTGATGCGCAGGCATTCCGCCGCCAGCTGCTCTTCGGTGCAGAAGATGTGCGCATCGTCTTGCGTAAAACCGCGCACACGCATCAGCCCGTGCAGCGCGCCGGATGGTTCGTAACGGTGGACGTTGCCGAATTCTGCAAGTTTGACAGGCAGATCGCGATAAGACTTCAACCCATGCTTGAAAATCTGCACATGGCCCGGGCAGTTCATCGGCTTCAGAGCGAAGATCCGGTCGTCATCGGTATCGTCGCCGGCCACCGTCACCTTGAACATGGCGTCGCGATACCATCCCCAATGGCCTGACGTCTCCCACAGGCTCTTGTCGAGAACCTGCGGCGCGTTGACCTCCTGATAGCCCTGCTCGTCGAGGCGGCGGCGCATGTAGTTGACCAGGTTCTGGAACATCTTCCAGCCCTTGGCGTGCCAGAAGACGACGCCAGGCCCCTCTTCCTGGAAATGGAACAGGTCCATCTCGCGGCCGATCTTCCTGTGGTCGCGCTTCTCGGCCTCCTCCAGCATCGTCTGATAGGCTTCGAGCTGCGCCTGATCAGCCCAGGCCGTGCCGTAGATGCGGGTCAGCATCGGATTGTTCGAATCGCCGCGCCAATAGGCGCCGGCCACCTTCATCAGTTTGAAGGCGTTGCCGATCTGCCCCGTCGAGGCCATGTGCGGGCCACGGCAAAGGTCGAACCAGTCGCCCTGCGCGTAGATCTTGAGATCCTGATCCTCGGGAATGGCGTCGATCAGCTCCAGCTTGTAGCGTTCGCCCTTGTCGGCAAACACTTTCTTCGCCTTGTCGCGCGACCAGACTTCCTTGGTGAACGGCTTGTTGCGCGAAATGATCTCGCGCATCTTCTTCTCGATCACGGGAAAATCGTCAGGCGTGAACGGCTCGTTGCGGGCGAAGTCGTAGTAAAACCCGTTCTCGATCACCGGCCCGATGGTCACCTGCGTTCCCGGCCACAATTCCTGCACGGCTTCCGCCAACACATGTGCGGCGTCGTGACGGATCAGTTCGAGTGCGCGCGGGTCGTCGCGGGTGACGATCTCGACCTTGCCGGATTTGCCAAGCGGATCGCTGAGATCGCGGACGGTGCCGTCGATCGCATAGGCGACCGCCTTCTTGGCCAGCGACTTCGAGATCGATTCGGCGAGGCCGGCACCGGTCATCGCCGCGTCGTATTCGCGGACGGAGCCATCGGGAAATGTCAGGGAAACGGAATTCAGCATGTATATCTCCTATCCAGTCCCGCAAACGAGCGCGGGTGGTTGAAATGCATGTCGCCCAAAAGTGTGTGGACGGTTTTGGGGTTACGACATGCAAAGAGTAGGCCGGATGCGTCCGGCAGCGGCTGTCTTTTATGGACAGATTCCGCCGCCGTAAAGCCCGGCTCAAATGTCAGACTTCATTTGATGAGCAGCGGCAGGTCCTTCAGGAACGCGGCTCGGGTCTTGAGGCCTTTGGGCATATCGGTCCGATCGGTGTCGACGACAAGGCGCGCAAAGACGATCTGGCGGCCATCCTTGTTCGCCCAGCCGACGAACCACCCAAGCGAGCGCTTATCCTGAACCTTGTCGGCATCGTTGCGCAGCCTGGTGCTTCCGGTCTTGCCCTGCACCGTCCAGCCTCCGGCCTGGAAGGTCGGGATGATGGCTGATGTCATGTCGTAGGCCCTGGCCGAGACAGGCAGCTTGCGGGCCAGCAGCTTGCGCAGGAAATCGACCTGCTCGACCGGCGTGATCTTGAGCGAGGAGTTTATCCAGGATTGGGTCAAACCATCATTCTTGCCGGGATTGCCGGAAACATCGGCATTGCCGTAGCCGAATTTGGAGACATAGCCAGCCAATTTTTCCGGCCCGAGCCGACTGGTGATTTCACGGGAGAACCAGACGATCGAATCCCGTTCCCAGATCACCGGATCGACGGTCTTCTGGTCCCGCTTCACCGCCTTGAACTCCGGCTTGTAGTCCCACGCCGGCGTATGCTCGTCGCTCAGGATCCCGCTGTCATAGCCGATCAGCGACAGCGGCACCTTGAACGTCGAGGCCGGGCTGAACCGCTGGTCGCACACTCCGTCCTGGTAAAGCGTCTTGCCGCTCGCCGCATCGGCGATCACCGTGCACTGCAAATCCCCCAGCGGCGCCGATTGCGCGCGCAGCGGAAATCCCAGCAGCCAGGCGAGCAGGAACAGGATCCCGGCAAAGATGAAGGGAAGACGGTCGAAATTGCGCATTTTCTGCTCGCTCCAGAAGGGGGTTCGCGAGCGGCTTAGCGGGGTCTCTTGTCTCGATTTTGTCTCAAATGCGCAGTCTTTGTGCAGGCTGTTGTTAACCCTACCGGATCGTAAACCTGCTATTCTCCCCGGCCATCATTCCTGCGCTTTGCCGCGCTTGCTGCCGATCCGCCAGTACCGCCAGGGCATGAACCAGAGATAGCGATCCGCAAGCGCCTCCGGCACGAGGTCTATGCCATGCGTGCCGAATGGCCCGCAGCGCAGCACGCGGAAGAATCCCATCCAGCCGCCGGCCCACAGGCCATGGCGGGCGATCGCCTCATGCGCATATTCCGAACAGGTCGGCAGATGCCGGCAGGAATTGCCGACAAAGCCCGACAGCGTCAGCTGGTAGAGGCGCACGAGCGACGTGCCGAGGAGACGGCCTGGCGTCTTGCGCCAGGGGCCGGGCCAGTTGCGGCCGCGTTTTTGCGACCCGTCTATATGCGCATGCCCATGCTGGTCGCGCACCACAGTCTCCGTATCGCGTTTCCCAGGCGATAGATGTGGACTTCCGCCGGAGAACGCAATCCCCGCTCCTTGCGCGCCCCGCCATCACGGACGGGAACGGCGAAACGGCTGCCTGTCAGCCGACGGCGCCCAGCGGCCACGACTGGCCGGCCCCTCGCGGCGCTTTGAATGCTGCTTTTCGTCACGCCATTGAAACGTCACGATCCGCATGACATCGCCAAAAATGTTCAGCAACTGGATCATGGTCGGTCTCCTTCGACATGGATTAGACCGCCGCTGGCCTTCGCCTTCAAACGAGTATAATTTCCACTTCGGATAATCCTGGGTTATGCGAAATGAAGCGTGGGCGCCTGCCGCTGACGGCATTGAGGAGCTTCGAGGCGGCGGGCCGGCATCTGAGCTTCAGCCGGGCCGCCGAGGAGCTTTTCGTCTCGCAGGCGGCGATCAGCCGGCAGATCCGCGAGCTCGAAATCTTCCTGCATCGACCCTTGTTCGAACGTCACCATCGACGAGTCGAACTGACCGACACCGGCCGGCGTCTGCTGGATCAGCTTGTCAGAAGTTTCGACGCCATCGATACCTTGCTTGGCGATCTGGTGGCGACACCGGCACAGTCCGTGGTCCGCGTCAGTGTCGAGCCGTCGCTTGCCTCCGTGTGGCTGGTTCCCCGGCTCAACCGGTTTCGCCAATTGCGGCCCGACATCGACGTCTCCCTCGAAGTCGATCCAAGGCTGATCGAGTTCCGCAGCGATCAGCCGGAGCTTGCCTTGCGCTTCAGCGCGCATGCCGACTCGTGGCCGCGCAGCCAGGCCGAGCGGCTTGCCTCGACGGTCGATTCGCCGGTCCTGTCGCCGGCGCTGCTTGCTTCTGGCCCTGCCCTCAGGAAGCCAATCGATCTTGGCCGCTACACGCTTTTGCACGAGGAGAACCGCCAGGGCTGGGCGCGCTGGTTCGAAGCGGCCGGCGTGCCCGCCGACGCCGTGCCCGCGCGCGGGCCGATGCTGGCGGATGCGTCGCTTTCAAAGCAGGCCGCCTTGCTCGGACATGGCGTGGCATTGGGCGATCTGTTGCAGATCGGCGGGGAAATCGCATCCGGCGCGCTGGTCAAGCCGTTCGACATCGACGTCGCATCCGGCGCCTATTGGCTGGTGGCCAGAAACCTGCACGACCTCTCGGAGCCGGTCGCCGCGTTCGCCGACTGGCTCAGAAGCGAATTTGCCGAAAGCAGGCGGGCGCTGGAAGCGCAGGTTTAAACCCTTCTGGCCCGGTTCCTGTCCAGCCAAATGCCAAGCAGTGGCAGCAAAGATTTGGGCGCCTGCGCGAAGCCTGCGCACCGTGGACGGCCAAATCCCAAGGTCAGGCCGCTTCTTCGGCGCGCTTCTTCTCGATCTGGCCGATCGCGTCGACCACGGCATCGAAAGTCAGCATGGTCGAAGCGTGCCGCGCCTTGTAGTCGCGCACCGGCTCCAAATATCTGAGATCCGCAAAGCGGCCGTCCGGCGGGGCGCCATTTTCCTTGAGCATCTTCAGCATGGAGTCGCGCACCGCGCGCAATTCCTCGGCACTCGCGCCGACGACATGCTGCGCCATGATCGATGACGACGCCTGGCCGAGCGCGCAGGCCTTCACGTCATGGGCAAAGTCCGTGACGACGCCGTCCTGCATCTTGAGGTCGACGGTGACGGTCGAACCGCATAGCTTGGAGTGCGCCTTGGCGGTCGCGTCAGGATGATCGAGACGGCCGATGCGGGCGATGTTTCCGGCAAAACCGAGAATTTTCGCGTTGTAGACGTCGTTTATCATAATTTTCCAATCCGTCGCCGCCAAGCGAACAGCGATTGCCGCTGTCGTGTCTTCCTTTCGCTCGCTATGACCTTATATAATGCTGGCAGTCCGGTATCGACAAGAACGACGAAAGCCAATGTCCTTGCCGGGAAGTTCACGCCGCTTACGGGGCTGGAAACGGGGCGAGTTTCCGACACCGAAAGGTCGTGGTCCGTTCAACTCGTTCCTCCGCCGAGAGGGACTACGGGAGACGCCTTTATGGATGCCGTCATCAAGAAGCTCATGCCACAGTCAGCCTATATGGAAAAGCCGGTCACCGACCGGCCAAGCGAAGCCGAAGTCGAAGCCGCCGTGCGCACACTTTTGCGCTGGACCGGCGACAATCCGGACCGCGAAGGGTTGGTCGACACGCCGAAGCGGGTGGCAAAGGCCTTTCGCGAAATGTTCGGTGGTTACGACATGTGCCC
>NZ_RZPI01000959.1:0-1488 GCF_003998715.1 Mesorhizobium sp. M7A.F.Ca.CA.002.15.2.1 | reverse complement strand
CCCTTGGCCATGGCTTCGGCGGCGATCTGGTAGCGCGGATCGAGATCCTTCAACGCGTCCTTGGCGATGTCGCCGCGCACCGGCAGGCTTCCGTATTTGGCAAGGATGGTCTGGCCCTCGAGCGAATAGGCGAAGTCGAGGAACTCCTTCACCACGGGCAGTTTCGTGGTGCCCTTGGTGACGACGAAATTGTCGCCGCCCGCAAAGGACGACCAGCCGCTGTCCTTGCCCGGCAGGAAGGTGACGCCGTAATCGATGTCGGGATACTGGGTGTTGAGCGCGCCGATGGCAAAGGCGCCGGACGGCGAGATGCCGATATTGCCGGCGGCGAAGGCGGCAAAGAAATTGGCGCCGGTGTCGGTCTGTGCGCCTGCCGGTACCAGATCCTTCTTGACCATCGAGCGGTAGAGATCGATGGCGCCGCGCAGCTGCGGGCTGTCCAGCGTCGCCTTCGAGCCGTCTTCGCTCAGGATGTCGCCACCAGACGCCCAGATCAGGGGCGTGAAGGTGAAGATGTTGCAGCCGCCGCAATTGCCGGAGAAGTAGAAGCCCTTGATGTTGCCGCCGAGCGCGTTGACCTTCTCGGCATCGGCCGCGATCTCGGCCCAGTTGGCCGGACCTTTTTCGGGATCGAGGCCGGCCTGCTTGAACAGCTTCTTGTTCCAGATCAGCACCGAGGCGTCGGCGGAGAAGGGCAGGCCGTAAATGTGGTCTTTGTAGGTGCCGGTCTTCACATGCGCCGGCGACAGGCTGGCAAAATAGGGCAGGGACTTTGCCCAGTCGGTGATGTCCTCCAATTGGCCGGCTGCGGCGAAGGAGGGCGTGTAGATCAGGTCGAGCGACAGCGCGTCGGGCGCTGTGCCGCCGGCGGCCGCGGCACCGTATTTGGGGATGATCTCGGCATTGGGGATGATATCGAGCTTGACCTGGTTGGTGTGCGCCTTGTTGTAGGCATCGACGATCCTCGGCATGAAATTCGAACCGTCGGCGCGCACCCATATGTTGGCCGTCTCGGCGGCGGCAGTGCCGAGACCGCCGCCCAGAACGGCAGCGGCCAGGGCCAGTTTGGCAATCAGGTTCCTCATGTTCTCCTCCTCCAAGGTTGGCCGCGGTCCGCGGCTTGGCGCCGATTGCGCGGCGCTTCGTTTTCAGCCACCCGGCGGATGGCCGCATGACTGCCGCACCACCAGCCGGCACGGCAGTTTTCGAATGCCGGGCGCGGCGGGCTTGCCGCCGACCAGCGAAAGCAGGGTCAACCCGGCCTCGCGCCCGAGCGCGACCAGGTTCATGTCGACAGAGGTCAGCGGCGGGCGCGTCGCCTCGGCCACGATCTCCCAATTGTCGAAACCGATGACGCCGACATCCCTGGGGACGTCGAGGCCGCGTTCGCGCAGAGCATCGATGACGCCGCGCGCGATCTGGTCGTTGCCGCAGAAGACCGCGTCCGGCCTTTCGCTTTTGCCGTCGAACAGTTGCGCAACCGCCTGG
>NZ_RZPI01000958.1:0-1503 GCF_003998715.1 Mesorhizobium sp. M7A.F.Ca.CA.002.15.2.1 | reverse complement strand
GATCCGCCCATATAGACCAGCGACAAATCGTCGATCAGCACCGTGGCTCCGTCCTTCTCGATGGCTACGTCGTCGTCGTTGCGCGTATCGACCAGATCGAACTTGTAGGAAAAGCCCGAGCAGCCGCCGCCTTCGACCGAAACGCGCAGCGCCGTCTTGCCGGCTTCGTTCGAGACAATCCTGGCGATCCGCTTGGCGGCGGCCTCGGTCATATCGACTTTCATGGCAGTCTTGGCATCAGCGCCCATGGGCGTCACCTTGCTTTCGGTTTCACATGATAGGTATGAAGCGCGAGGGGCCAAGTCAACCTGGCTAAGTCAAACGCGGCAGCATCAGCCATGACCAGTGAGTTGGGCGACATCGGATTCGGCTATCGGCCACGCGCCGCCTATGCCTGCGATCCGGCAAACTCGCGCGGGCGGCTGTTCGACGAGGTGGAGAGCCCGACCCGCACGCCATTCCAGCGGGACCGTGACCGCATCATCCATTCGACGGCCTTCCGGCGGCTGAAGCACAAGACGCAGGTCTTCATCGCCCATGAAGGCGACCACTATCGCACCCGGCTGACCCATTCGATCGAAGTGGCGCAGATAGCGCGCGCCCTGGCACGGGCGCTGCGCGGCGACGAGGATCTGGCCGAGGCGGTGGCGCTGGTGCATGATTTCGGCCACACGCCCTTCGGCCACACCGGCGAGGACGCGCTCAACGAGAAGATGGCCGTCTGGGGCGGCTTCGACCACAACGCACAATCGCTGCGCATCGTGACAAGGCTGGAGGCGCGCTACGCCGAGTTCGACGGGCTCAACCTGACCTGGGAAACGCTGGAAGGCCTGGTCAAGCACAATGGGCCGCTGACGGATGCCAACGGCAAGGGTCTGAAAGGGCCGGTGCCACAGGCGATCCGTGATTATTCGCAACTGCACGATCTCGAACTCGACCGGTTCGCCGGCATCGAGGCGCAATGCGCGGCGATCGCCGACGATATCGCCTACAACACGCATGACATCGACGACGGGTTGAGGGCAGGGCTCTTGACGCTGGACATGCTGGAGACGGTTTCGCTGCCGGGAACGATCCTGAAAGGCGTGCGCGAACGCTATCCTTCCCTCGATGCCGTGCGCACCGGCCACGAACTGATGCGGCGGCAGATAACGGCCATGGTCGAGGACGTGATCAGGTCGACGACCGCCAATCTCGATCGCATCAGGCCGCCGAGCGCCGATGCAGTGAGGGCAGCTGGCGAGACGATGGTGGTTTTCTCGGCCGAAATGGCTGCCCTGGAGAAGGAACTGAAGGCCTTTCTGTACAAGCACCTCTACCGGCACGCCGAGGTTATGAGGGTGCGCGCGGATGCCGAGCAGATCGTCAAGGATCTGTTCGACGCCTATTTCGCCGATCCGCGCGCCATGCCGGATGGCTGGCGCGAGGGGCTGGATCGGGCCGATGATCGCATCAAGGCGCGCAGCGTCGCCGACTTCCTGGCGGGGATGACCGAAACCTACG
>NZ_RZPI01000957.1:0-1503 GCF_003998715.1 Mesorhizobium sp. M7A.F.Ca.CA.002.15.2.1 | reverse complement strand
CTCTTGCGGCGCGTCTTGAACCGACGAGATGACCCTTGTGTTCAAGCTTCCGCCAAAACGCGCGGCATCCGGCTCTTCCATCGGCTCCTGCATCGCCACCACCGTCGGCTCTTGCGAGACACGCGCGGATTTCGCGGCCGGCGCGGCGGCGGCGGTCACATAGGTCTGCTGGGCGGGAGCGGATCGAACGGTTGCCGTCCTGGCTGGACGCACCGGCTCGGCGGACGCGACCATCGTCACCGGCGCGGCTGACTTGTCGGGCGCCGCCGAGGCAATAGCGACCTGCGGCTCATCCGGCAGCGGCTGCCAGTTGCGGCCGCGCTTCTCGTAGAAGGCATTGCCGCCGGCAACCATGGTGTAGTGCATGTTCTTGTAGGGGAAGCGGAGGCCGGCTGTGTGGAAGAACATGGTGTTCTTGAGCTTGGACTTGCGCTCGCCCTTCAGCACCGCGTCGGCGGCTTCCTCGACATCGGGCATTGCGCGTGAATTCATCGGCCTTGTCATGACACCAGGCGCGAACTGCCCGGGCTCGCCCACCACTTGGCAGATGGTGCTGCCATGATTGCCGGAGCGCAGCCGGTTCATCACCACCGTGCCGACCGCGATCATGCCGTCGCGGCTCGAGCGGTTGGACTCGAAGAACATCGCCCGTTCCAGGCATTCCTTGTCCTTCGGCGTGTGGCTGTAGGCCCCTGAACTCAGGAAACCTGGCGTGATGGCGTCGGTCAGGCTGGCGACGGACATGCCGTGTGAAGTGGTCTGGCTGCAGGCAGCCAAAAACAGGGGTGAAATGACGGCGCCGAGCAACAGCGGCGTCTTCCATCGCGTGGAAATCAACAGGTAACCCTCTCACTTCGTGCCCGCCCCCAGGCTGCGGCAAGAATGAGACACTTTCGGGCAAAATGATGGCCAAAACGTTATTAACAACGTACTGTTGCCAAATTGGCACAATTTCGTGGCTTTCCAGATAGATCGAGCCGTCATTTCACAAAAGCGATGACCGCTCTCTCTTTGTTTCGCCGCAATTGCCCCAAGGGAAAGCACCACGCGATTTTTCCTGAAGCGATCTACCGCCCGGCCGCTATCGCGGCCGGCTGGCCAGGCTCAAGCTCCTCGACCTTCTCCGAAAACAGGCCGCGCCGGAGGAACAGCGTCCGCGCCTCCCTGGCCGTCGGCGCGATCTTTCCCGGCCAGTCGCTGTCTATGAACTCAGCCTTGGTGAAGTCCGGATTTGTCTCGCTTGCCGCCTCGAGGAATTCGGCGATCTCCAGCACGATCGCGCGCTCGTCCTTCGAAAGCGCGGATGTGCCGGCTTCGATCGATGGGCGATGGAGGAAATCCTCGAACAGATAGAAATAACCCTTGATGCCGACGAGATCGACGCCGTCGTCACAATCGGCCAGGATTTCCAGGATCTCGTAGATCCTGTTGCGGATACGCTGCTCGATCAGTCTTTCGGACGGCTCTTCGGCCATGGCCGCACCGAAGGCTAGAAGGGCAGTT
>NZ_RZPI01000956.1:0-1505 GCF_003998715.1 Mesorhizobium sp. M7A.F.Ca.CA.002.15.2.1 | reverse complement strand
GTCGATAGCAGGCTCACGGTTAGCATCGGGGCCGGCGGCGACATCAGATTGCGCATATCGGCCGAGAACGCGGCTATCGTGCTGGCCAATCTCATCGACAATTCGGCCAGGCATGGCGCGACGCAGGTTTCTGTCTCCGCTACGAGCGCCGGCGGCAAGGCGAGCATCCTGGTCAGCGACGACGGTGCCGGCATTTCGCCGAGCAACCGGGCGCGCATTTTCGAGCCGTTCTTCACCACGCGGCGCGAACAGGGCGGCACCGGCATGGGGCTTGGCATCGTGCTGGCCCTCCTGAAAGCGCATGATGGTATGATCGCGCTGGTTGACAGCGAGCGCGGCACGCGCTTCGAGGTCATTCTGCCGGTGGCGTGAAGGACACTATCGGCCGGATCGGAGAGAACATGCGCTACGACATCGTCATCATCGGCGGAGCCATCGTCGGCTCCTCGGTCGCCTATTACCTGCGTGAGCAAGGGTTTTCCGGCACGATCGCGCTGGTCGAGCGTGATCCGCAATTCGCGCATGCGGCAACGACGCTGTCCATGGCCTCGATCCGCCAGCAATTCTCGATCCCGGAAAACATCCGCCTGTCGCAGTTCACGCTGAAGCTGTTCCGGCGGCTGAAGGAAGAGTTCGGGGATGACGCCGATATCGGCTTTCGCGAGGGCGGCTACCTCATCCTTGCCGGCGAGGACGGCTTGCCGATCCTGAGGAGCAATCACCAGGCGCAGATGGCCGAGGGCGCCGACATTGTGCTGGAGGACGCGGATCAGCTGGTGCGCCGGTTCCCATGGCTGTCGACCGAGGGCATTTCAGCCGGCGCCTATGGCCGCACCGGCGAAGGCTGGTTCGACGCGCATGCGATGCTGACGCTGTTCCGCAAGGCGCTGCGGCAGAAGAAAGTCGATTTCATCGCCGCAGATGTCACCGGCATCGCGCGCGATGGCAACCGCGTCACGGGAGTGAGCCTGGGCAATGGCGAGACGCTGGAGGCTGGCATCGTCGTCAACGCCGCCGGCCCTAACGCCGGCAAGGTGGCTGCCATGGCCGGGCTCGAGCTGCCGGTCGAGCCGCGCAAGCGCAATGTCTTCGTCTTCGAGGCGCGCGAGAAATATGCCGACATGCCGCTGCTGGTCGATCCCTCCGGCATCTATGTCCGTCCGGAAGGCTCGGTCTACCTCACCGGCGGCGCCGAACCGGAGGAAGGCGACTGCGCACCCGATCCCGGCGACTTCGAGGTAAACTGGCCACTGTTCGAAGAGGTGATCTGGCCGGTGCTGGCGACCCGTATTCCCGCCTTCGAGGCGATCAAGCCGACCCGTGCCTGGGCCGGCCACTACGACTACAACACGCTCGACCAGAACGCGGTGATCGGTCCGCATCCCGACGTCGGCAATTTCCTATTCGCCAACGGCTTTTCCGGCCACGGCCTGCAGCAGGCGCCAGCAGTGGGCAAAGCGCTGGCCGAGCTGATCGTGCATGGCGGTTATCGCACGGTGGCTTGC
>NZ_RZPI01000955.1:0-1508 GCF_003998715.1 Mesorhizobium sp. M7A.F.Ca.CA.002.15.2.1 | reverse complement strand
GCCGACATCGCCGTCCATCTTATCCTGCCTGTTTCGGCCCTCGGCTTCATCTACCTGGCGCTCTATCTGCGCATGATGCGCGCGCGGCCAAGACGAAATCCTGCCGCCAGACCTCGGCCATGCCGGCGCGCATCATGCGCAGATAGAGCGCCAGGTAGATGAAGCCGAGGGCCGAAACAGGCAGGATAAGATGGACGGCGATGTCGGCTGCGCGGTCAAGGCCGGTCTTGTCGGAAGCCAGGGTCTCGATGCCGCCGATCGGCAGCCAGCGCAGGTCGACGGCAAAGACGACGATCAGCACCAGTCCGAGCCAGAAACCCGGCACGGCATAGAGCGCCAGCGAGCCGATCGACAGGAAGCGGTCGCGGAAACTGCCCGGCCGGGCGCCGGCATAGATGCCGAGTGCCGAGCCGAGCCCGAAGGAGAGCGCGGTGGCGCTGACCATCAACAGCAGCGTGTTGGGCAGGCGTTCGAGGATCACATCGCGGATCGGTCGGGAGAAGGTCACCGACTGGCCGAGGTCGAGATGCAACAGCGCCCAGAGGTAGTTAGCCAGCCGCGTCAGCTCCGACTGGTCGAGGCCCCAGCGATGACGCAGCAATTCGATCATGCCGGCGTCGCCGCCGGTCGAGACGATGTAGGCGTCGACGGCGTCGCCGGGGGCGGCCTCGAGCAAAAGGAACGTGCCGATGACGACGATCAGCAGCACGAAGATGCTGCCGACGAGGCGGCGGCGGAGAAGGGTGAGGGCGCGGTTCATGGGGGCGTCGATGGGTTGGCGATACGTTGATTAGGACCGCGCCTAGGCACCCTCCTCTGTTCTGCCGGACATCTCCCCCTCAAGGGGGGAGATCGGCTGTCTCTTTTGGCTTCGCCAATCTCCAACGTTGAAGAATTCGCGGGACAGACAAGCGGCCAATCTCCCCCCTTGAGGGGGAGATGTCCGGTAGGACAGAGGGGGGCCTCGTAGAACTCAAAGCCTACGATGATTTCGCGAATTTTCATCCGCGCAATTCTGTCACGATTCCAAATACGTGTCCGCCCAGTTCGACACCGCCCAGCGCGGGTTGTTGGCGATGTTGCCGACGGTGTCTCGCGCGACGCTGATGAAACTCCATTCGGCGACGTTGATCAGCGGCAGGTCGGCAGCCACCGCCTTCTGGAATTCCTTGTAGAGGTCGGTGCGGGCTGATGCGTCGAGCGTCTCCGATGCCTTGGCGATGAGCGCATCGAGCGCATCGTTCTTGTAGCCGCCCTGGTTGGAGAACGGCACGCCGTCCGGAATGCCGCTCTGCACCAGGATGGTGGTCGAGATCGCCGGATCGCCGCGGAACACCGGCGGACCGACCGCGAGATCGAAGGCGTGGTCGGTGTAGACCGCCTTGATGTGCGCGGCCGAGTCGTTGTTGACCAGCTCAGCGTCGATGCCGATGGCGGCGAGCGCCTGGCGCAGATAGTCGCCGAACTGTTTTGTCTCGTTGAAATAGGGCGCAGGCAGCAGTTTCAGC
>NZ_RZPI01000954.1:0-1515 GCF_003998715.1 Mesorhizobium sp. M7A.F.Ca.CA.002.15.2.1 | reverse complement strand
TCCGGGGACTTCGTCCAGTCGGGTCCAAATGCGGAGAGGACCCGTGGCAGGTTTTTTCTACAACGCCCCGGCAAGATCCGATTCAACTATGCAGGCCAATCAGGGATCAGCGTGATTGCAGATGGCAAATCCCTGGTGGTTTATAACAGAAAGCTGAAGACATCGCGGCTTTATGCTCTCTCGAAGACGCCGCTTAAGCTGCTGCTCGACAATAAGGTCGACTTCTCCGGCAATCGCGTGAAAAGCATCAGGGACGATGGCGCCCAAGTTACCGTCAAGCTGGCCGACAGATCGACCTTCGGCAATTCGAGCATCTCCATGGTGTTCGACAGTAAATCTCTCGATCTGCGCAGATGGAGCCTCACCGACGAGAAGGGACTTACCACAACGGTGACTATATCAAATGTGAAGCAGGGCGTTCGCGCTCCCGAGGGTACCTTCGTGATCGATTACACGGCAAACCGTGAATTCAACACGACAACGAAATAGCCGAAGCCGCGGGCATATTCCCTGGGCCGGAACCAATGCGATCATCAGCGGTTTAGTCCATGAAGGGACCGGAACCGCAAAGGACGCGGCGCAATGATTGAAATTCACAGCATGGAAGCGGCCAAAGCCAGACTGCGTATAAGGAGAGCTGAGCACTCTTTGAAGTGCGCGAACGACTTGCTGGATGAGGAAGGTGGCGTCGCCCTCAATCTGGCATTGTGCAGCCGGATAAGGGCCGCGCAAAGGCACCTGATCGAGGCAAGGGCACGCCTGATGACGATCGATCCCGCCAGGACGAATTGACCCGCTGGCGGTCGCACGTCAACCCCTGAGCGATAGGTCTATCGTGGCGCAAGGCCCGGGCGGCTAAGGGGCGCTCGGTGTGGCGATGGTCCGGCCCTTACCCAAAAACCCGATCGCCCTGCTCGTCGACCAGTTGGATGCCCTTCTTGATCGAGATGTCGACGGCGTCATCGAGCCCGGCAAAGCGGTCGGCGCGGATGAATTTGTGTTCCTTCACCACGCCGTCGATCTCCTTGGAGACGACGCCGCAGGTCTGGTACTGGCCATCGGCCTTGTAGGGCGTGGCGCTGATCAGAAAGCCCTTGTGCTCGACCTGCTTGGCTGGCGCTGCACTCGTCGGCTCAGCCGTCTGGGTTCCGCCGCCGCCACCGCCGAAAAGACGCTTCAGAAAAGACATCGGACTTCCTCCAACAGCATTCATCCCGCACCATGTAGAGTGACGCGGGATGAATTTCACTATCGGTCCTTGGGCCAGCGGGCAAGGGCTGCGTCCGGTCGGCTGGACGAGCTTACTTGTGCGACAGCGCTTCCAGCGCCTCGGCGGCGGCTTCGAGGATGGCGATGGCCTCGGCCTGCTTGTCGGCCGGGGCGTCGACGAAGTCGCCCAGAGCCGCGCGCAGCCGGTGACGGACTGCGCGGAATTCGTCGCGCGCTTCCGAACGATCCCCGCGGCCGCCACGACGCCCGCCCTCTTCGCTCTCGTCGTTCCAGCCGAACCAGTCG
>NZ_RZPI01000953.1:0-1525 GCF_003998715.1 Mesorhizobium sp. M7A.F.Ca.CA.002.15.2.1 | reverse complement strand
ACGAACGGCCGCGCGATCACCCGTCCGATCCTGAGCGGGTCAACCAGCCTGCGCACCACCTGGCAGAATTCATAAAGCCGATCGAGGCCGAAATGGACTTCATGCGCGGCGATTTGCAGGACCGAGTCGACCGACGTGTAGCAGATCGGCTTGCCGGTCCGGATGTGTTCCTCGCCAAAGCGCTCGATGATTTCGGTGCCCGGCGCATGGCAATTGCCGAGAATGCCCGGCACCTTGCCTTCGCGGATCATCGCCTCGGTCAGTTCGGCCGGAAAGGCGGGAACCGTATCCGGGAAATAGCCCCAGTCGAGGCGCACCGGCAGGCCGGCGATCTCCCAATGGCCCGACGGCGTGTCCTTGCCGCTCGAAACCTCCTGTGCGGCGCCGTGAAAGGCAGTTGGGAGCAGATCCGTCCCGCTGCTGGCAAAGCCCAGCCCCGTTGCGGTTTCGGCAGCCTTGCCAAGCCCGAGCGAGGCCATCTGGGGGACAAACAGCGGTCCACTGCGAAGCCCTTCGCGATCCGCGCGGCCCTCTGCACAGGCTTCTGCGATGTGCGCGAATGTGTTGGCGCCGGCGTCGCCGTAGCGGTCGGCGTCGGCCGCTCCACCGATGCCGAAGGAGTCCAGAACGAAGAGGAAAGCGCGTGCCATCGAGTTGTTGCCAGTTTGACCGACCAGACATAGGGTTCCGCGACTTCATTGGCAATTCGGAAACCAAACGGCAACGGCTTGGCGTGATAGTCTGGTGCATGTCGCCCAAAAGTGCGCAGCGGTTTTGGGATAACGACATGCACAAACAGAGATGCATGTCGCCCAAAAGTGCGCAGCGGTTTTGGGATAACGACATGCACAAACAGAGATGCATGTCGCCCAACGGTGCGCAGCGGTTTTGGGCTGCGATATGCACAAATGCTCCGGGCATGGGCATGAATCGAGGACAACAGACCGTGGTTCCTGTCATGAGGGTTGCGCTGAAGACTTATGCCGCTCTCATGCTGGCGCAGGTCGCGCTCTGGTCAAATCCGGCGCATGCCGACTGGCGCGACGATATCGGCACGTTTCGCATCGGCATCGTTGCCGAGCCAGGCGCCGGCAACTCCGTTCCGGGGCTGGCACTGTTGACCGACGCCTACACCAAGGCCTTGGGCATGAAGGTCGAGTTTGTCGTTGCCCGCAACTATGCCGCGCTGATCGAGGCGCAGGCCAATGCCCGCATCGAATATGCGATCTATTCGGCCACCGCATATGCGACGGCCTCGCAGCGCTGCTTATGTATCGAACCGCTTGTGGCTCCGGTCGATTCAGACGGCGCGATCGGCATCCGCTCGGTTCTGCTGACGCGGGACGGCAAGCTGCCCGACCTTGCGGCGATGGACAGCCATCGTATCGCCATGGCGCCTCCTGACAGCGTCGGCGGTTCTCTCTTGCCATTGGCGGCGTTGGCGGCGGAAGGCCGCAAGATCGCGGAAGATGCACCGTTTCTGGTCCATGCCGATTCGGCCGCGGCGGCCGAGACGATGCTGGTC